>JAJPEO010000220.1 GCA_021166815.1 Nocardioides sp. | reverse complement strand
CTCGGTCTTCCCCTTGGTCCACCAGCCGTGGTCGAAGCGACTGGTGGAGGTCTCGCGTCAGGAAGTGGTCACTCGGTGACGACCGGGACGCGAAGCTTCTGGCCGGCCTGGAGGCCGGCGGAGTCGAGGGCGTTGAGGTGCTCGATCTGGGTCATCACGTCACGGACGTCGCCGCCGTCGGCAGACGCGTCGCTGGCGATGCCCCACAGCGTGTCGCCCGGACCCACGAGGACGACCTCGGTCGCTGGCGGCGTGCCGGCCTCGTCGGTGCCGGCGGCACCCGAGGCCAGGAAGAAGGCCGCGCCCAGCACGAGGCTGAGGGCGAAGAGGAACACCACCAGGCGTCCGCGCCGCGTCAGTCGGACGGTCGAGCGCACGCGGTGCGCAACCGGGCGGAACGCGGGAGAAAGGGTCAGGGTGCTCATCGTGGCCTCCGGGGAAGAGTCAGCCGGTCTGGTTGTCGTGTCCAGGTGGACGATCGAATGTCTAGTGGTGACCACCGACAGTGGCTCCTGTCAGTGATCTCGATCAGACGTTCGATCGAACATGTGTACGACGTTAGAGCACGTGTTCGAACGATTCAAGGGTTTGTGCGAACAATTGTTCGACGTGTTGCGGGAGGCTGGTTTCGAGGCTCAGGCGCTGCGCGCCTTCACACCTCAACCAGCACGGGCGGCGCTGCGCGCCTTCACACCTCAACCAGCACGGGCGGCGCTGCGCGCCTTCACACCTCAACCACCATCCACGGGGCGCGCGTTCACACCTCAACCAGCCTGGGGCTACGAAGAGGACTTGCGCATGGCGCGCCTGCCCTGGGCCGCGAAGACCCCCGAGCCCCGGACGACCAGGGCGGGAGCGAGTGCCGAGACGCGCATGAGTCCCCCGCGCCAG
Organism: Nocardioides sp.; assembly: GCA_021166815.1. Classification (GTDB taxonomy): domain Bacteria; phylum Actinomycetota; class Actinomycetes; order Propionibacteriales; family Nocardioidaceae; genus Nocardioides. Next base: position 5,818 of record JAJPEO010000220.1, on the reverse strand, counting down.
GCCGGCAGAGTCCTGACGATGCGCCGCGAGCCGACGAGGGCCACGGCCTCGTCGGCGACCTCGTCGACGCCGAGCATGCGCCCGCCGGAGTGGACGAGCGCCTTGGCCAACCCGTCGTCCCTCATGTCGGCCACCAGCTGCGTGGCGACCCCGTCGGGGCACAGGGCGTGCACGCGCACCCCCTTCGGCACCTCGGCGGCCAGCGACTCGGTGACCGAGACGACCGCGGCCTTGGTGGCGGCGTACACCGACAGGCCGGGCACCGGCCCCAGGCCCGAGAGCGAGGCGGTGTTGACGATGTCGCCGCCGGACGGCTCGAAGGCGTCGAGCGCCGCGCGCGATCCCCAGAGCACGCCCATCAGGTTGATGTCGACCAGTCGCCGCACCTGCTCGTCGGTGAGCTCGGCGAGCATCCCGTCGTCGCCGATGCCGGCGTTGTTGAACCACGCGGTCAGCACGCCGTGGCGGGAGGCGGCCTCGGCCACTGCGCGGTGGCTGTCGGCGTCGCGGACGTCCTGGACGACCCCCTCCACCGCCCCGATCTCCGCCGCGGTGCGGGCCACGCCGACCTCGTCGACGTCGGTGATCACGACGCGGTGGCCGCGGGCCACCATCCTCTCCGCGATGCCGCGACCGATCCCGCGGGCTGCTCCGGTGACGACGCACGAGGTGTCCATGGCGCACAGGCTACGGCGTGACACGCCCGTTCGAACAGATGTTTGAGCCGGGCCGCCTCGTCAGGCTACGGTGGTCGCGCTGCACCGCACGGTCCCGGCCCGCCGGCCGGCCACGATCCGACGCACCCAGGAGGCGCCCCCATGGCCAAGGACAAGAACGTCCTCGAGATGCCCGACGGCCCTCCCGACGCCACCGGACTGACGCCGCGCCAGCAGCGCGTCCTCGCCACGATCAAGGACTCCATCGAGCAGCGTGGCTACCCGCCGTCGATGCGCGAGATCGGCCAGGCGGTCGGCCTGACGTCGTCCTCCAGCGTCGCCCACCAGCTGCGCGTGCTCGAGAGCAAGGGCTTCCTCAAGCGCGACCCCAACCGCCCCCGCGCGCTGGAGGTGTTCCTCCCCGAGGTGATGGCAGCGCGCCGGGCGATGTCGCACGGCGAGGAGTCCTCCTACGACGAGACCGGCATCGGCGACATCGTGCCCACCGCGGTCAACATCCCCGTCGTCGGTCGCATCGCCGCCGGTGGCCCGATCCTCGCCGAGGAGCAGGTCACCGACGTCTTCCCCCTGCCCAAGCAGCTCGTCGGTGACGGCACGCTGTTCCTCCTCGAGGTCAGCGGCGACTCGATGATCGACGCCGCGATCTGCAACGGCGACTACGTGGTCATCCGCCAGGAGCAGACAGCCGAGAACGGCCAGATCGTCGCGGCGATGATCGAGGGCGAGGCCACGGTCAAGACCTTCCAGCGCAAGGACGGCCACGTGTGGCTGCTCCCCCACAACGCCGCGTACGACCCCATCCCCGGCGACGACGCCACGATCCTCGGCGTGGTGACGGCGGTCCTGCGCCGGATGTGAGCACCCGCGTCGCGGTAGCCTGCCCGCGATGACCGAGCGCTCCCCTGCCCAGCCACCGCGGATCCCCGAGCCGGGAGAGTTCCGTACGCGAGCCGACGACCGCCGGCACCTCGACGACGCGGTGCAGACGGCGATGCGGCCCCTGGTGCGGCGCAGCCGCAAGGCCGGCTGGGTGACGCCGCTGACCTACAACGTCACGATCAGCCACAGCCACCGCTTCGTCTGGTACCGCGTCGCCAAGGTCGCCACCCGCACCATCCGGCACCACTTCCTGACCAACGGCGTACGCCTCGACGTCAACCACGCGATGCGCGTGCGCTACCCCTGGGCGAGCTTCGAGGACTACTACACCTTCGCGTTCGTCCGCGACCCGCTCGAGCGCTTCGTCTCCGCGTGGCGCGACAAGGTCGTGGCCGACAACTACTACGACTTCGACGACGCCACCCTGCAGCGCATGCAGAGCGTCGAGGAGTTCGCGCGCTGGGTGGCCGACCAGGACCTCGCCGACCTGCCCTCCACCGACCAGCACATCGCCCTGCAGAGCCGGCTCATCGACCTCAACCGGGTCGACTTCGTCGGCAGGCTCGAGGACTTCGACGCCGGCTTCGCCGAGGTGTGCAGCCGCATCGGCACCGTCGCGGCGCCCGCGACCCCGCGCAACCAGACGGCCCCGCGCGGCCAGCGCAGCGACGTCTCCGACGAGGTGCGCGACCTGGTCCGGCGGATGTACCAGCGCGACTACCAGATCTTCGGCTACTGAGATCGAGCCGTGAACTCCCGATGAACTGACGGTGCTCACAAACCCGCGCCCGTGACCCCGTCGCGGGTTGCGCAGTTGGATCAACCGTGACCACCTCGCACCCGCTCCCCCGCCGCACCGTGCTCGCCGGCAGCGTCGGCGCCGGCCTCGCCGCGGCCACCGCCACGCCCAGCGCCCTCGCCGACTCCGTCACCGGCGACCGCTGGAAGGTCTTCGCCCACGGCGTTGCCTCCGGCGACCCGCTGCCCCGCGCCGTCGTGCTCTGGACGCGCGTCACGCCCACCCGGCACGCGACGCCGGGGTCCGGACGCGGGCCCCGCGTGAGCGTGGTGTGGCAGGTGGCCACCGACCGCCGGTTCCGCACGATCGTGCGCCAGGGCCGGGTCACCACCAGACCGGGGCGCGACCACACGGTCAAGGTCGACGCCACCCGCCTCGCCCCGGACACCGAGTACTTCTACCGCTTCCGCATGGGCACCCACACGAGCCCGGTGGGCCGCACTCGTACGGCACCCGCGCGCCGGTCGATGCCCGACAACCTGCGCCTGGGCATCGTCTCGTGCGCCAACCTCCAGGCGGGCTGGTTCTCCGCCTACCGCCACCTCGCGGCGCGCGACGACCTCCACGCGATCGTGCACCTCGGCGACTACCTCTACGAGTACGCCCCCGGCGGCTACGGCAGCGGACAGGACAACGTCGACGTACGCAGGCACGTGCCGGCCCGCGAGATCGTCAGCCTCGCCGACTACCGCCAGCGCCACGCGCAGTACAAGTCCGACCCCGACCTGCGCGCCCTGCACGCACGGCACCCCTTCATCGTCACCTGGGACGACCACGAGAGCGCCAACGACGCGTGGCGCGGGGGTGCGGAGAACCACCAGCCCGGCGAGGGGTCGTGGGCCGCGCGCCGTGCCCGTGCGCACCGCGCCTACGACGAGTGGATGCCCGTCCGGATGTCCGGCAGCGCCGCGCTGGGCGACGGGACGCGGCTCTTCCGGTCGCTGCGCTTCGGCATGCTCGCCGAGTTGAGCATGCTCGACCTGCGCACCTACCGCGACCAGCAGACCTCCCCCACAGGCTCGAAGGGCACGATCACCGGTCGCGCCCAGCTCGACTGGCTCAAGGCCCGGCTGCGTCGCGGCGGACCCCAGTGGAAGCTCGTCGGCAACCCGGTCATGATCGCGCCGGTCACCTTCGCGCAGCTGCCCCACGACCTCGTCGACCCGGTCAACGACGTCACCGGCCTCCTGCCACGCGACGGCGCGCCGTACAACGTCGACCAGTGGGACGGCTACACCGCCGACCGGCGAGAGCTCTTCGAGCACATCCGCGACCAGGGCCTGCGCGACGTGGTGTTCCTGACCGGCGACATCCACTCGGGCTGGGCGTGCGAGCTGCCGTACGACGCCTCCACCCATCCCCTCGGCGACTCGGCCGGCGTGGAGCTCGTCTGCACGTCGGTGACGTCGAACAACCTCAAGGACATCACCGGCACCCCGCCGCGGACGACGTCACTGGCGGTGGAGGGGATCATCAAGACCGCGAACCGCCACGTGAAGTACCTCAACTTCGACGACCACGGCTACTCCGTGCTCGACGTGACGCCGGAGCGGGCGCAGATGGACTGGTACGTCATCGGCAGCCGTACGGACAAGGCGACCGGCACCCGCTGGGCCACGTCGTGGCTCACCCGCTCGGGCACCAACACGCTCACCCAGGCGGCCGGCCCCGTGCGAGGTGCCTGATGTGTGAGTCCACTCGCCCCAGCGGAGCGTTCGCCCGCGGCCTCGACGAGATCCGCACCGGACGGCGCACGCTGCTCCGCGCCGGCGCCGCAGGCGTCGCGCTGTCCACCATGGCCGGCTTCGCCCCGGCCGAGGCGGCCCGCCGCACCCGCAGGCGTGCGTACGTGCTCGTCCTCGACGGGTGCCGTCCCGACGAGATCACCCCGACGCTCATGCCACGCACCAGCGCGCTGCGGGCCGGGGGATCGAGCTTCCCGCGGGCCTCCTCCATGCCGATCATGGAGACGATCCCCAACCACGTGATGATGATGACCGGGGTGCGCCCGGACCGCAGCGGCGTGCCGGCGAACTCGATCTACGACCGGCGCACGCGCGAGGTCCGCGACATGGACCGTCCCGACGACATCCGGGTGCGCACGATCATCGAGCGGCTCAACAACCACGGCCTCACGACCGGCACCGTCTTGAGCAAGGAGTACCTGTACGGCATCTTCGGCGCCCGGGCCACCCACCGCTGGGAGCCGGCGCCCGTCGTGCCGGTCTCGGGCCATGCCCCCGACGCCTTCACCATGGACGCCGCGCTGGCCATGGTGAGGACCCACGACCCCCATCTGGTCTTCGTCAACCTCGGCGACATCGACCGCGTGGGGCACACCGACCTCACCGGCCCGCTGGGGCTCAAGGCAGCCCGTCGCGCCGCCCTCGCCGCCACCGATGCCCAGGTCGGGCGCTTCGTCGACCTGTTGAAGACCACGGGACGGTGGCAGCGCTCGCTCGTCATGGTGCTGGCCGACCACTCGATGGACTGGTCGCTGCCCCACGGCCTCATCCACCTCACCCCTGCCCTCGAGGCCGACCCGCTGCTCGCGGGCAGGGTCGTCATCGCCGACAACGGCGGCGCCGACCTGCTCTACTGGACCGGCCCGGCCGACCAGCGCGACCGCGCCGTGGCGCGCATGCTCGAGGTCGCGCGCGGCGTACCGGGAGTGCTCTCGGCCGCCGACCCGCGCCGGGCCCGGGGCATGAGGCTGGGACCGCGCGCCGGCAACGTGGTGGTCTACGCCCGCTCGGGGTGGCGCTTCAGCGACCCCGACCAGTGGTCCAACCCGATCCCCGGCAACCACGGCCACCCCGCGACCCGTCCGATCCCGTTCTTCCTGGCCGGCGGGCACCCCCGGGTCCCCCGGGGCCGTACGTCGGCCGCGCACGCCCGGACCATCGACGTGGCGCCGACCGTCGGCGAGTTCTTCGGTCTCGCGCCGCTGCGCGGGGGCTACGACGGGCGCAACCGGTTGCCGCGTACCTGAACACGCGGACACTGGTCTGGACCGGATCGCCCGACCGTGGTGGTGATCGCGCTGGTTGACCTAGCGTCAACGCATGCCCGCCTCTCGTCGTGCCCTCGGCCCACTCGTCACGGTCGGACTCGCCGCCGCACTCCTCGCGGCGCCGCCGCCGTCCGTCGCCGCACCCGGGGACCTGGGACCGCAGGTGCGGGTCTCGCGCGTCCTTCCGGACGCCGCTGCGCTCTCGGCCCTCCAGACCGACCTCGCCTACAACGAGAAGGCGAAGGCCTACCTCGCGGTCTGGGTGCAGCCCCACGCCGGCACACCGGCCGACTTCGAGGTGTACGCCCGGCGTCTCGCGCCCGGCGGTGGCCGCCAACCCGGTCACGGGACAGTGGTACGTCCCCTGGGAGGGCGACGACGTGAGCGTCGCCCAGGCCGATGGTGAGAGCGAGATCTTCGGCCAGCTCGTGGGCAGCGACGGCGTCCCCG
>JAJPEO010000157.1 GCA_021166815.1 Nocardioides sp. | reverse complement strand
CGACGTGCGTCCGCCGTAGTGGCGGATCACGTCGCCGGGGCGCATGGAGGAGCCCGAGACCGCGTTCTCGGCTGCGGGGACCAGGCCCACGACACGCACGGGGCAGCCGACGTCGGGCAGTGCGGCCATGGCGGCCAGCACGGCCGCCCCGCCGCTCATGTCCCGCTTCATGGTCAGCATGCTCTCGCTGGGCTTGAGGTCGAGCCCGCCGGTGTCGAAGGTGATGCCCTTGCCGACCAGGACCACGGTGGGGACGTCGTCGCCCGCGCCGGGCGGGGTGTAGTCGAGGCGGATCAGGCGCGGAGGGTGCGCGGAGCCGCCGCCGACGGCGAGGAGGCCGCCGAAGCCGTCAGCGGCCAGCTGGTCCTCGTCCCAGACGGTGAGCTCGAGGCCGGACGCCTCGGCGATCGCCTCGGCCTGCCCGGCGAGCCAGGCGGGGGTCTTGAGGTTCGACGGGACGGTGGCCAGGAAGCGCGAGCGCCATCCGGCGCCACCGAGGGTCAGTCCGTTGGCCAGCTCGTCGTCGGCCTCGGGCGCGGAGACGCCCGCGAGGACGATCCGCTCGGCGGGGCGCCACGAGGGCTCGCCGGCACCCCAGTGGAAGCCGAACGACGAGAGCATCGCGCCCACCACGAACGCCTCCAGGCCACCGTCCGGGGCGAGCGCGGCGACGGTGGTCACCACGCCGGCACGGTCGCGGGTGGCCCGGGCCACGGCGGCTCCGACGCGGCGGAAGTCGGTGACCGTCTGGGCACCCACGCCCACGAGGAGGACGAGGCCCACCTCGTCACCGGCGACGGGGACCGTCGTGATCTCACCGGTCCGGCCGGTCGCCCGGACGGCGTCGAGGCAGGCCAGGAGGTCGACGCCGAGGGCCTCGGCGGCCTCCTCGGCCCCGGGCCCCAGCAGGACGGCGGAGTCGTCGCCCGGCACCACCGGCAGCACCCAGACCTCGGCGCCACCGATGAGGTGGGGCAGCGCCGGGCTGAGCGCGAACTCGGGCGGGGTGACCTGGTCGGGAAGCGCGGCTGTGTCGGCCACGATCAGCCGACGACGTCCTTGAGTGCGTCGCCCAGGGCAGCCGCCTCCTCGGCGTTGAGCTCCACCACCAGGCGTCCACCACCCTCGAGTGGGACGCGCATCACGATTCCGCGCCCTTCCTTGGTGACCTCGAGCGGACCGTCACCGGTGCGGGGCTTCATGGCGGCCATCGGCACACCTCTTCCTGCGTTAGCTAGCTGTGTGGGCTCAACATGCGAATCGAGGCGGCGGTGGCCACCTCGACGTCGTGGTACGACTTCATTATCCCCCATCAGGGACGTGATCGGCACCACAGGGCGTCGGGAGCCACCCCGAGGGATCGGGCAGACTGCACCCATGACCTCCAGCGAGACGGCTCCGTCACAGTCCGACCCCGTGCTCCTCGACACGGCCGACGGCATCGCCACGATCACCCTCAACCGGCCCGAGGCGATGAACGGGCTGGACACGGCCACCAAGGAGATGCTGCGCGACACGGTCGTGCAGGTCGCCGAGGACCCGGACGTCCGGTGCGTCGTGCTCACCGGGTCGGGGCGCGCCTTCTGCGTCGGCCAGGACCTCAAGGAGCACCTCGCCGGCCTGGAGGGCGACGCCGACGTTCCCCTCTCCGAGACCGTGGCCCTGCACTACAACCCGACGGTGCACGCGCTGGCGACCATGCCCAAGCCGGTCATCGCGGCCGTCAACGGCATCGCGGCCGGAGCGGGGGCGAGCTACGCCTTCGCCGCCGACTTCCGCATCGTCGCCGACACCGCGGGGTTCAACTGCGCTTTCGCCGGCGTGGGGCTCTCGTGCGACACCGGGGCGAGCTGGACGCTGCCGCGACTGGTCGGCCGCGCCCGCGCCCTCGACCTGCTCTACTTCCCGCGCACCGTCTCGGCCGCGGAGGCCCTCGAGCTGGGCCTCGCCACCCAGGTCGTGGCGGCCGACGAGCTCGACTCGGCCGTCCGCGAGCTCGCCATGCGGCTGGCGAGCGGTCCGACGCTGGCCTACGGGTCGATCCGCCAGGCCGTGGCCCACTCGGCCGGCACGACCCTCGACGAGGCGCTCGACCTCGAGGCGACGAAGATGGCGTTCACCGGGGCCAGCCAGGACCACCACGAGGCCGTACGCGCCTTTGTGGGCAAGCAGGCGCCCGTCTTCAACGGGCGGTGAGCCTCAGACCAGCGAGCCGAGGTAGGCGTAGGTGAACACGGCCACGCCGACCGTCATCCCCACGTGGGCCAGCACCGACAGGCCCGGGCCCTCGCTCCAGCTGTCGCCGCTGGCCTTGGGCACGTGACGCCCGCGTGAGGGCAGCCAGCGCAGGAGCAGCAGCAGCCCGCAGATCGCCACGACCCACCAGGCGGCGATGGCCAGGATGCCGACGGCGGCGCCACCGAGGACGCTGTCGGAGGGGGCGAGCAGGAAGACCACCCACACCACGAGCGCGAACACGCCGGAGATGGTGTGCCACAGCAGCAGCGACCCGCTGACCGAGAACTGGCCCGACTCCTCCTCGCCACGCAGCCGCAGCCGGGTCAGCACGATCACCACGGCAGCGAGGACCGTGAGGATCCAGACGATGATCGGGGTGGTCATTCTGTGCAGTCTGCCCTAGTCGCGGGGGTGCTCGTCACGTGGCTCGGACTGCAGCTGCTCGGCGAGGCGGTCGAGCAGCGCGTCGACGTCGGCCGTCCGGTAGCCCCGCACCGCCAGCGGGAAACGCACCGTACGCAGGTCGTCGGCGCCGATCCGGCCGATCGGGAGCTCGACCGGCACCCGGTCGTGCTCGGGCCCGGCCGGGCCGGCCCCACGACCGGAGGCGAGCACCGCGACCACGCCCAGCGCGAGGACGATGAGGACGGCGAAGACCCACTCCACGGCAGGCTCACTCCACCCCGGCCGGGGAGTCGGCGCGCGAGGCCAGGTCCGCCTCGCGGGCGCGGACCATGATCTCGACGGCCTCGTCCACGTCGTCGGTCACCTGGAGCATGTCGATGTCGGCCTGGCCGATGCGGCCCGCGGCCAGCACGGTGTCGCGCATCCAGTCCAGCAGGCCGCGCCAGTAGTCGGACCCCAGGAGCACGATCGGGAAGGAGGTCACCTTGCGGGTCTGGACCAGGGTGAGCGCCTCGAACAGCTCGTCGAGGGTGCCCACGCCGCCGGGCAGCACCACGAAGCCCTGGGAGTACTTCACGAACATCGTCTTGCGGGCGAAGAAGTAGCGGAAGTTGATGCCCATGTCGACCCACTCGTTGAGGCCGGTCTCGAAGGGGAGCTCGATGCCGAGGCCCACGCTCGTGCCTCCGGCCTCGTGCGCCCCCTTGTTGGCGGCCTCCATGACCCCGGGCCCACCGCCGGTGATCACCGCGAAGCCGGCCCGGCTCAGTCCGGCGGCCAGCGCCTCGGCCATCGCGTAGTCGGCGTGGTCGCGGTCGGTGCGGGCCGACCCGAAGACGGCCACGGCGCTGCCCAGCTCGGCCAGCGCCCCGAAGCCCTCCACGAACTCGGCCTGCATGCGGAGCACACGCCACGGATCGGAGTGAAGCCAGTCGCTGGGCCCACGGCTGTCGAGCAGCCGCTGGTCGGTCGTGGTGGTCTCCCTGCGGTCCCCGCGGAGGACCACCGGTCCCTTGAAGTGCTCCTTCACGCCTGTTCTCCCGTCAACCACGCGCGCAGTCGTTGCTCGCAGCGCTCGAGGTGCTCGATCGGCACCTGCTCGTCCTGCTTGTGGGCGTAGACCGGATCGCCCGGGCCGTAGTTGACCGCCGGCACGCCGAGCAGGCTGAACTGGGCCACGTCGGTCCAGCCGAACTTGGGGGCCACCTCGCCGCCTACCGCCTCCACGAAGGCGCGGGCCGCCGGCCGGTCGAGGCCCGGCAGGGCTCCGGGGGCCAGGTCGGTGAGGGTCACGTCGAAGCCGTCGAAGAACTCGCGGACGAACGCCTCGGCCTCCTCGGTCGTGCGGTCCGGGGCGAAGCGGAAGTTGACCTGCACCACGCACTCGTCGGGCACGACGTTGCCGGCGACGCCGCCGCTGATCCCGACGGCGTTGAGGCCCTCGTGATAGGTCAGCCCGTCGATCGTGGGGCGACGCGGCTCGTAGTCGGCCAGGCGGGAGAGGATCTCGCCGGCGCGGTGGATCGCGTTGTCCCCCATCCAGCTGCGGGCCGAGTGGGCACGCTCGCCACGCGTGCGTACGTCGACCCTGAGCGTGCCCTGGCAGCCCGCCTCGACGCCGGCGTTGCTCGGCTCCATGAGGATCGCGAAGTCGGCCGCGAGCAGGTCGGGGTCGGACTCGGTGAGCTTGCGCAGCCCGTTGTGGACCGACTCGACCTCCTCGGCCTCGTACAGCACGTAGGTGACGTCGCGCACCGGCTCCGGGACGGTCGCCGCGAGGTGCAGCAGCACCGCGTCGCCGCCCTTCATGTCGCACGTGCCGAGGCCGTGCAGGACGTCGCCCTCGCGTCGAGCCGGGAGGTTGCCGTTGACGGGGACGGTGTCGAGGTGGCCGGCGATCACCACGCGCTCGGCGCGGCCGAGATCGGTGCGGGCGACGATCGTGTGGCCCCGTCGCGTCACCGCCAGGTGGGCGCAGGCGCGCAGCTCGCGCTCGACCGCATCGGCGATCTGCTGCTCGTGGTGGCTGACCGACTCGATGTCGACGAGCTGCTGGGTCAGCGTCACGACGTCGGCGGTCAGGTCGAGCTCGGCCGGAGAGTCAGGCATGGCCCCATCCAACCAGCCGGTTCACTGGACAGGTGTCCAGTTTCGGATAGTGTGCCCGACATGCGTCACGGCATCGTGCTGTTCACCAGCGACCGGGGCATCGCGCCCACCACCCTCGCCCGGGCCGCGGAGGAGCGCGGGTTCGACACGTTCTACGTCCCCGAGCACACCCACATCCCCGTGCGCCGCGACGCGGCCCACCCCGGCACCGGCGACGAGACCCTGCCCGACGACCGCTACCTGCGCACCCTCGACCCGTGGGTGACCCTGGCCGCCTGCGCGTCGGTGACCTCGACGATCCGGCTGTCCACCGCGGTGTCGCTGCCCGTCGAGCACGACCCGATCACCCTCGCCAAGACCATCGCGACCCTCGACCACCTCTCCGGTGGGCGCGTCACCATCGGGGCCGGCTTCGGCTGGAACACCGACGAGCTCTCCGACCACGGCGTCGCGCCCGAGAGGCGGCGTACGGTCCTGAAGGAGTACGTCGAGGCGATGCGGGCGCTGTGGACCCGGGACGAGGCCTCCTACGACGGCGAGTTCGTGTCCTTCGGCCCGTCCTGGGCCTGGCCAAAGCCCGTCCAGGAGCACGTCCCGCTGCTGATCGGCGCCGAGGCGGGCCCGCGCACCATCGAATGGATCGTGCGCCACGCCGACGGGTGGATGACGACGCCACGCACCAGCGACGTGCCCGGGCGCGTGGCGGCCCTGCAGCAGGCGTGGACGGAGGCCGGACGACCTGGACGCGCAGCGGTGCACGTGCTGATCGCGGCCAGGCCCAGCCCCGAGGCGCTCGCGTCGTACGCCGAGGCCGGGGTCGACGAGCTCATCTGGGGCGTGCCGGACGCCGAGGAGGACGTCGTCCTCGCCTCGCTCGACAAGCTGGCCGCGAAGGTCGCCCCCCTGCGCTGACCGATCAGGCCTTGGCGACCTGGACCGACACCTCCGGTGCGTTGGTGTACGCCACGCTCGTGGCGAGGGTCTCCCCCGCCACCAGGGCCTCGTGCTCCGCGACCGCGGCGATGGTCTCGGCCGGGCCGGTGACGGTCAGCGAGATCCGGTCGGAGACGTCGAGACCGGCATCGCGTCGAGCCTGCTGGACCATGCGGACCAGGTCACGGGCGGTGCCCTCGGCCTCGAGCTCGGGGGTCACCTCGGTGTCGAGGACCACGAAGCCGCCGCGCGGGAGGATGCCGGTGGCGCCCTCGCCCTGGCCGGCGACGGTCTCGAGGGTGTACTCGCCCTCCACCAGTGCCAGCCCACCGGCTGTGACCGTGCCGTCCTGCGCCACCGACCAGTCGCCGGTCTTGGACGCCTTGATCGCGACCTGGACCTCCTTGCCCAGGCGCGGACCGGCGGCGCGCGCGTTGACGGTGAGCCGCTGCTCCACGCCGTAGGAGGCGGCCTCGTCGGTGTCGAGGTCGAGCAGGCGGACCTGCTTGAGGTTCAGCTCCTCGGCGACGATCGACTCGAACCCGGCCAGCGACGAGGCGTCGGGCACCACGACGGTCAGCTGCTGCAGCGGCAGGCGGTTGCGCAGGTTCGCGGCCTTGCGCAGCGCGGAGCCGGCCGAGCACACGTCGCGGACCTCGTCCATCGCCACGACCAGCGCGTGGTCGGCGGGCAGCTCCTCGGGCGTGGGGTAGTCCGTCAGGTGCACCGAGCGCCCACCGGTCAGGCCCCGCCAGATCTCCTCGGTGACCAGCGGGAGCAGCGGAGCGGCTGCGCGGCTGGTGACCTCCAGGACGGCGGCGAGGGTGTCGAAGGCGTCCCGGTCGACCACGCCGTCGGATGCCCAGAACCGCTCCCGCGACCGGCGGACGTACCAGTTGGTCAGCACGTCGAGGAACGAGCGCGTCGAGTCGCACGCCTCGGCGACCTCGTAGTTGTCGAGCTGCTCGGTCATGTCGGCCAGGAACTCGCGCGCCTTGGCCAGCAGGTAGCGGTCCATCGGGTGCGTGGAGTCGGTGCGCGCGGTGGCGGTGTAGCCGGCCGCGTTGGCGTAGAGGCTGAAGAAGTACCAGGTGTTCCACAGCGGGATCAGCACCTGGCGCACGGAGTCGCGGATGCCCTGCTCGGTGACGACGAGGTTGCCGCCGCGCAGGATCGGCGAGGACATGAGGAACCAGCGCATCGCGTCGGCGCCGTCGCGGTCGAAGACCTCGCGCACGTCGGGGTAGTTGCGCAGGCTCTTGGACATCTTCTGCCCGTCGTTGCCGAGCACGATGCCGTGGCTCAGGCACGTCGAGAACGCCGGGCGGTCGAAGATCGCGCCGGCCAGGACGTGCATCGTGTAGAACCAGCCGCGGGTCTGGCCGATGTACTCGACGATGAAGTCACCCGGGAAGTGGTGGTCGAACCAGTCCTTGTTCTCGAACGGGTAGTGCACCTGGGCGTAGCTCATCGACCCCGAGTCGAACCACACGTCGAGCACGTCGGTGACGCGGCGCATGGTCGACCTCCCCGTCGGGTCGTCGGGGTTGGGCCGGGTCAGCTCGTCGACGAAGGGCCGGTGCAGGTCGGGGTTGCCGTCCTGGTCGGTGGGCAGCCGGCCGAAGTCGCGCTCGATCTCCTCGAAGGAGCCGTACACGTCGATGCGGGGGTACTCCGGGTTGTCGGACTTCCACACCGGCACCGGCGAGCCCCAGAAGCGGTTGCGGGTGATCGACCAGTCGCGGGCGTTCTCCAGCCACTTGCCGAACTGGCCGTCCTTGATGTGCTCGGGGACCCAGCGGATCTCCTGGTTGAGCGCCATCAGGCGCTCCTTGACCTTCGTGACCTCGACGAACCACGACGAGACGCCCTTGTAGATCAGCGGCTGGCGGCAGCGCCAGCAGTGGGGGTAGGCGTGGTCGTAGGTCTCGCGGCGCACCAGCACCGTGCCGGGCGTGACCGAGGCGGCCGCCTCGCCACGGGTCGCGGCCTTGAGGTCGTCGATGATCGGCAGGTTGGCGTCGAAGACCTGCATGCCCTCGTAGTCGGTGACCGGGAAGGTGAACCGGCCGTCCTTGCCGACCGGCATGACCGCCTCGATGCCCTCGCGGTCGGTGCCCACCTTGTCGTCCTCGCCGAAGGCGCCGGCGGTGTGCACGAGGCCCGTACCGTCGGTGGTCGTCACGAACTCCGCGGCCACCAGGCGGAACGCGCGCTCGTGGCCCGCGTAGTAGGAGAACGCAGGCTGGTAGGTGCGACCGACCAGGTCGGCGCCCCGGTAGCGCGCCACGACGGTCGCCTCGTCGGCGTCGGGGAAGAGCTCGCGCTTGTACGAGGCCAGTCGCGCCTCGGCGATCAGGTAGCGCTGCACGTCGCCGGTCGGGCCGTCGGACTCGACCACGACGTAGTCGATGTCGTCGCCCACCATGACCGCAAGGTTGGAGGGCAGCGTCCACGGCGTCGTGGTCCAGATGAGGGCGAGCACGCCGCCGAGCTCGTCGTCGCCGTCCAGCCGGAAGCCGACGGTCACCGCGGGGTCCTGGCGGTTCTGGTAGACCTCGTCGTCCATGCGCAGCTCGTGGTTGGACAGCGGGGTCTCGTCCTGCCAGCAGTAGGGCAGGACGCGGAAGCCCTCGTAGACCAGGCCCTTGTCGTGCAGCTGCTTGAAGGCCCACAGGACCGACTCCATGAACTCGGGGTTCATCGTGCGGTAGTCGTTGTCGAAGTCGACCCAGCGCGCCTGCCGGGTGACGTAGTCACGCCACTCGCCGGTGTACTTCAGCACCGACTCGCGGCACGCGGCGTTGAACTTCTCGATGCCGAGCTCGACGATCTCGTCGGTGGTCTTGATGCCGTTGAGGCGCATGGCCTCCAGCTCGGCGGGCAGGCCGTGGGTGTCCCAGCCGAACCGGCGCTCGACGCGCTTGCCGCGCATGGTCTGGTAGCGCGGGACGAGGTCCTTGACGTAGCCGGTCAGCAGGTGGCCGTAGTGCGGCAGGCCGTTGGCGAAGGGCGGGCCGTCGTAGAAGACGAACTCGTTGTCGCCGTTCGTCCCGGCGTCGCGCTGCTCGACGCTCGCCCGGAAGGTGTCGTCGGCCTCCCAGTAGGCCAGCACGGCCTCCTCGATCTGGGGGAAGCGCGGGCTCGAGGGCACGCCCCCGCCGGCGGGCTGGTCGGTGTGCGAGACCTTGGGGTACGTCATGGCTGCAGCGGCTCCTGCTTCGTCGGCT
>JAJPEO010000137.1 GCA_021166815.1 Nocardioides sp. | reverse complement strand
CCGCGGTGACGCCCACGGCGGGGGGCGGCCCGACGAGGGGCCGGCGCTTTGATTCGGCCCGCTCTGGGGCGGGGCCGCGGCCCCGCTGTCACAGGCGTTCGTCCGCCCCGGCGTCGGCGGCCTCCCGGTCCCGGAGCACGTTGCGGCGAATCTTCCCGGTCTGCGTCTTCGGCAGGTCCGACACGACGTGGACCACCCGGGGGCACTTGTACGCCGCGAGCCGCTCGCGGACGAACGCGATCAGCTCCTCCGGCGTCGCGGTCGTCCCCGCCTTCAGCGACACGAAGGCCGTGACGGCCTCGCCGCGGTAGTCGTCCGGCACGCCCACGACCGCGGCCTCGTGCACCGCGGGGTGGGCGTAGAGGGTGTCCTCGACCTCGCGCGGCCACACCTTGTAGCCGGAGGTGTTGATCTGGTCCTTCAGGCGGTCGACCAGGTAGACCCAGCCCGCCTCGTCCATGATCGCTCCGTCGCCGGTGTGCAGCCAGCCGTCGGGGATGGTCGCGGCGGTGGCCTCCGGCCGGTGCCAGTAGCCCGGCACCACCTGCGGTCCGCGGAGCACCAGCTCACCCTGCGCACCGGGCGGGACCGGTCGATCCGAGGCGTCCACCACCTGCGCGTCGAGGCCGGGCAGCGGCACCCCCACCGACAGTGTTCCGCTCGCCTCGTCGACCGGCGCCTCGACGCCGAGCGGCACGGCGATCACGCCCGAGCTCGTCTCGGTCATGCCGTAGATGTTGTGGATGTAGACGCCGAAGCGATCGCGGAACCTGTCGACGGTCGACGGGGGGATCGGTGCGCCGCCGCTGTAGACGGACCGCAGCGAGGCGAAGTGCTCCCGGGTGGCCTGCGGCAG
Source organism: Nocardioides sp. (assembly GCA_021166815.1). GTDB lineage: Bacteria > Actinomycetota > Actinomycetes > Propionibacteriales > Nocardioidaceae > Nocardioides. The sequence continues at coordinate 3,146 of JAJPEO010000137.1, read as the reverse complement.
CTGGTCGATGGCGTTGAAGGCGGTGATCGAGCCGATCGTGAAGGTCACGCCGTGCTCGACGAACGCGTCGATCGCCACCTCGGGGTTGAAGCGGTTCGTCATCACCAGGACGGCGTCGTGCAGCAGCGCGATCGTCGCGTTGATGACCGCGCCGGTGATGTGGAACAGCGGCGCCATCGCGAAGACGGCGTCCCCGGGCCGGAGCTCGATCCAGGCGGCGTACGTCGTGGTCACCGCCAGCAGGTTGCCGTGGGTGTTCATCGCGCCCTTGGGCGGGCCGGTCGTGCCCGACGTGTAGGTCAGCAGCGCGACCTCGTCCCGCGTCGGCGCCACCGGGGCGGGCCGAACGCCGCGGAACTCGTCGATCAACTCCTCCAGGTCGTACTCCGCCGGCGTCAGGCGCCGTGCCTCCGCGCCGAAGACCCGCGGGTCGTTGCGGGTCTGGAAGGCCAGGGGAGTGGTGCTGACCATCCACTGCACCGTGCTGCCGACCAGCGTCTCGGCGGTCGCCGGCACGTCCGCGTCCGTGCACACGATGCCGACGGCGGCCGCGTCGTCGATCAGCCGGCGCAGCTCCTGGCCGCGGTACATGGGGTTGAGCACCAGAGCGGTCGCCCCGAGCTTCCACAGGGCGAGCAGGGACAGGGCGAACTGCGGGATGTTCTGCAGATAGACGCCGACCCGGTCCCCGCGCTGGGTGCCGAGCGAGCGATAGGCCGCCGCGAGGGCGTCGGTGACCTCGTCGACCTCCCGCACGGTCATCGTGGCGTCGAAGTAGGCGATCGCCACGGCCTCGGGCTCGCGCGCCACGCGCTCGCGCCATGCCTCGACCAGGGACGTGTGGCGGGCGAGGTCGGCCCCGGCCACCGCGTCGGTGTAGAACGCGGTCCACTGTCTGTTCTCCATTCGGCACCTCCTGTGGGTGGGACGGTCGGTGGGGACCGTCGACGGGACCAACCCGCGACCGGTCCGTCCCGTTTACGTGGCCCGCGGCAGCAGCAGCCGCACGATGTGGTCCACGCGTCGGTCGTGGAACGCTCGGCTCCAGGCTCGCTGGCCCATGCCCGCGACGATCGTGGCGTCGTGCTCGAGCGGGAAGTAGCACATCCCGATCAGGCTCAGGAACAGCTGGTCGGGCGCGTGTGCGGCCTCGGTCACTCCGGCCCGGGTCATCAGCGAGACCATCCGGTCGGCGAAGCGCTGCGAGTGTCGCGGCAGCTCCTCCCGGTTGCCCGCGTGCTCGAGCGCGTCCCGGGTGAGCAGCCAGACGAACGTGGGGTTCTCGAGGAGGAAGTCGACGTAGCCGCGGATCAGCAGGCGCAGCGCCTCCTCGCCCGCCTCCGGTGCCCGCTCCAGCAACTCCTCCGCGTCGGTGGCCACCCGGTCCAGGGCGGCGTTGCGTCGGTCGAACACGCGCTGGAGGACCGCGTCGTGCAACTCCTCCTTCGAGCCGAAGAAGTAGCCGGGCAGCCCGACCGAGACGTGGGCGCGGTCGGCGATCGCGGCCAGCGAGGCGCCCTGGAAGCCGAGGTCGGCGAAGAGGTGCTCGGCGGCGTCGAGGATCGCCGCACGGGACCGGTCGGCGTCGCGAACCCGTCCGGTCCGCTTGCCGTTCGACGACGCGCCAGCCGGTTCGTCCATCGCTCTCATCCCCCAGCCGTCGGTCGTGGTCACGACGCAGGGTACGGCAGAAACCGCCGTGGTGGGGCGTGGACGCGTAACTATTTGTACATGCAGTAAGTACTTCACACGGCTGCGATTCTGGGCTAGTGTCCCCGGTCACAGCAGGATGCAGCGTCGGACAGCGCTGACAGATCGACTGCTATGTGAACGTTCAGTTGCCCGCGCGGATAGGAACCAGCCACCGGACGCGGGTCGAGCAGGCGCCGGACGGCGCCGGAGGAGGATCGAGTTGTTCACCATCGAGCCGCTGGTCGTGGCCTACGGCCCGCACCGCGAGAAGAGCCGGTTCACGTACATGCACAACGCCGGGGTGCCGGTCGACGTGCCGTACGTCGCCTGGCTGGTGCGCGGGCAGGGCTTCGCCGCGCTGGTCGACGTCGGCTGCAGCGCCGACAACTACAACGAGCACATCCGCCCGGTGGACCGCGAGCTGGTGCACGTGGGCCAGGTCTTCGCCGACGTGATCGACGTGAAGCCCATCGAGTCGCACCTGCGCGAGCGCGGGATGAAGCCCTCCGACATCGACGTCACGATCCTGACCCACCTGGACTGGGACCACTGCATGACCATGGAGCCCTTCGGCGGCAGCGAGATCCTGGTGCAGCGGCAGGAGTGGCAGCAGACCCCCTCCCACGAGATGTTCGCGACGTCGTACGCGCCGGCGGAGCACTACCAGCGCATCGAGGACATGGGGCTGACCCAGCTCGACGGCGACTACCAGATCGCCGACGGCTTCGACCTGCTGCTCACCCCGGGGCACACCCACGGCGGCCAGTCCGCGGTGGTCACGACCTCCGAGGGCACCTACGTCATCGCCGGCATGTGCGTGCTCAAGGAGAACTTCTACCCGTCCGAGGAGGAGGCCGAGCACTTCAAGGTCATCCCGCCCGGCGGGCACACGGACCTGTTCCAGGCCTACGAACAGATGGTCCGGCTCAAGGAGCTCGGCGGCGACAACGTCCTGCCGCTCCACATGACCGAAGCCTTCGACATGGGCCGCATCGGCTCCCTGGCCGACTGACCGCAGGAGCCGAGGTGTCATCCGATCCGGCTCTTCGTGCGGGATGCCGACCCCGCCGCCCGACCAATCGCGATCTACCTGGGAGCCTGACGTGAACCTGTATCTCGATCCCGCCGCCGTGGCGGACCTGCTCGACCGGCCCGACGTCCGCATCGTCGACACGCGCGCCGCGCTGGCCGAGGGCCCGACGGGGCGGGAGATGTGGGCGGCGGGCCACGTGCGCGGCGCCGTCCACGCCGACTGGCTCGACGACTGGGGCACGACCGTCGACGGCGTCGAGGGCATGCTGCCCCCGGCCGACGAGTTCGCGGCGGCGATGTCGCGACTCGGCGTCGACAACGACACGCTGGTCGTCGCCTACGACGACAACTCGCTCTTCACCGCGTCCCGGCTGGCGTGGGCGCTGCTGCACTACGGGCACGAGCGGGTCGCGGTGCTCGAC
>JAJPEO010000008.1 GCA_021166815.1 Nocardioides sp. | reverse complement strand
TGGCCAGCGACTCGTCGCGCTCGGCCTCGTCGGTCTCCTCCTCGGCGTCCGGCTCGTCGTCGCTGCCGTCGTAGTGGAGGTACCGGATCGCCGCCTCGACGTCGCCGTCGAAGCCCACGCGACCCTTCTCGAGCACGATCGCGCGGCTGCACATGCGCTTGACCGAGCCGGCCGAGTGCGAGACGTAGAACATCGTGATGCCCGAGTCGCGGATCTCCTCCATGCGCGTGAGGCACTTGCGCTTGAAAGGGCGGTCGCCCACGGCCAGCACCTCGTCGGCGATGAAGATGTCGCAGTCGACGTGCACGGCCACCGAGAAGCCCAGGCGGGCGAACATGCCCGAGGAGTAGTTGCCGACCGGGGTGTCGAGGAAGCGTCCGACGTCGGCGAAGGCCGCGATGTCGTCGAACTTCTCCTCCGTCTCCTCCTTGGACATGCCCAGCATCGCAGCGTTCATGTAGATGTTCTGCCGGCCGGTGAGCTCCTTGTGGAACCCCGCGCCGGTGGCGATGAGGCCCGAGATCCGTCCGCGGGTGAGCACCTTCCCCTCGTCGGGGCGCATCACTCCGCTGACCAGCTTGAGCAGGGTCGACTTGCCCGACCCGTTGAGCCCCATCAGCCCGATCGACTCGCCCTGCTCGACCTGGAAGGAGACGCCGTCGAGCGCCTTGAAGGTCTGGGCGGTCTTCTCGCCCTGGAGCTTGGTGCGCATCACCTGCTTGAGGGTGCGGTGGTAGTTGTAGTGGAACGTCTTGGAGACGTTGTCGACGACGATCGAGGTGGTCATCAGAGGCGCTCCGGGACGGTCTTCTCCAGGCGCTTGAACACCCACTGGCCGACGAACAGCAGGACCACCGAGACGCCCAGCATCACGAAGCCCCGGGTGAACAGGTCGTCCACGGCCGTCGGGTTGTCACCCAGCATCTCGGCGATGCGGGGTGGCGGCGTCACGCACTCGGTGGTGCACGTGGGGTACCAGAAGCCGCGCTGGATCAGCATCACGGCCTCGGCGATCGGGTTGAGCACGTAGATGTCGTGCAGCACCCCGGGGAACCGGTCGTAGGTGACCCAGTAGGGGTACATCATCGGCGCGCTGAACTGGGCCATGCTGATGAACGTCTGCACGATGCGCTGGAAGTCGCGGAAGATCACGTTGATGCACGAGAACATCAGGCCCAGTGCGGTGCCCAGGGACGCCATGAGCGCGAAGCCCAGCAGGGCAGCCCCCATGCCGACCAGGTCGGGCACCCAGAGCGGCCCGCTGCCGAGCACGCCCGTGAGGACGCACGCGATGGTCAGGATCACCAGCTGTGGGAACGCGTGCCACAGCGAGACCAGCATCGAGGCGATGGGGAACATCTCCCGCGGCATCGCCATCTTGCCGATGACGCCCTTGTTGCTGAGCAGGGACTTGGTGCCGGCGGTCACCGTCTCGGTGAAGTAGTTGAGCAGCACCATCCCCGCGAACAGGTGGATGGCGAAGTTCTCCAGCCCCATGCCGCGGCCCAGCAGGATGCCGAAGATGACGTAGAAGGTCGCGAAGCGGGTGAGCGGGTTGATGTAGGACCACGCCAGCCCGAACCCGGTGCCGGCATAGCGCGCCTGGATCTCGCGCCGCACCATGAGCCGCAGCAGGTAGCGGCGCCGGAACACCTCGAGCATGCCGTACGAGCGTGCCGGCGGGGCCAGCGGCACGTGGTCGAGGTCGTGGCGTACGGCGACCGGCCGGGTGTCGGCCGATCCCTGGCTCACCGCTCCTCCTGCGCAGCGTCGCGCGCGCCCTCCCCGGTCCACGGGGCGAAGGTCTTGTCCCAGGCCTCCGGCGAGGTGATCTCGCCCAGCGCCTCGCGGTACTCCTGGGCGAGGCGGGGCCACTCGTTGTGGAAGCGACGGTGGATGGCGATGGTGCGCTTGAGCAGGTCGCGGTACTGCTCCGGCTGGCGCTGGTAGAGCGCCACGGAGGAGCCGTCGTTCATCGAGACCACGACCGAGTCGTACTTGACGAGGTTGTACCAGGCCGAGTCCATGGCGGTGAGCTCCGCCTCGGGGTAGTCGCGCGACATCGCGCGCACCGGGCGCAGCTGGCGGATCGGTGCCAGCCCGGCCGCGATGAGCGTGCTCAGCCGACCCGGGATCTCGATGTCGGCCTTGCCCTTCTTGGGCGGCTTCTTGCGGCGCACCGGCGGCAGGTCGTCGCGGTCGGCCACGAGCTGGGCGTCGGTGAACTGCTTGCGGAAGGCGTTGATCTCGGGCAGCTTCGTGGCGAGCTCGCCGTGCAGCGCGTGGGGGCCGCGCAGCACGTCCTCCATCGCCAGGTGGCGCAGCTCCGCGGTGGAGTACTGCAGCGACGCGAGGTGCTTGACCTGGTGGTTGAAGCTCTCACGGACCATCCGGCCACCGCGCTCGTACGGGGAGTGCAGCAGGGCCGCGATGATGCGGTTGCGGTGGTGGAAGTAGGACTGCCAGTCGACACCGTCGTTCTTGTCCGACCACGGGATGTGCCACACCGCGGCTCCGGGGAACGACACCGTGGGGTAGCCGGCCTGCTTGGCGCGCAGTCCGAACTCCGAGTCGTCCCACTTGATGAAGATCGGCAGCGACAGCCCGACCTCCTCCAGCACCACCCGCGGGATCAGGCACATGAACCAGCCGTTGAAGTCGACGTCGGCACGCTTGTGCAGCCACCGGGCCGAGCGCAGGTTGCGCGAGCCGAAGTCCCACTGGGAGTAGCCGTCGAGACGGGTCTGCCACCAGAACCGCCACGGCTGGACGATCTCGCCGAAGGAGTGCAGCTGGGTGCGGTGGTAGATGTTGAACATGTGGCCGCCGACGATCGTCGGGCGCTTGGCGAGGTCGCCGAACGTGACGGCCCGCATGATGCCCTCGGGCTCGCAGACCACGTCGTCGTCCATCATCAGGGCGTAGGTCGCGGTGCCCTTGCGCACGCTCTCGAGCTGGCCGCGCGCATAGCCGCCGGAGCCTCCCAGGTTGCCCTGGACCAGCACGCGCAGCTTGCCCTGCAGGGACGCCTCGGCCGCGGGGAAGTACTCCGACTCGGCCACCAGGTCCTTGCCCTGCTCCATCACCATCACGGTGTCGAGGTAGGGGGCGAGCTGCTCGTCGTCACCGATCTGGTGGAGCAGCTTGGCGCAGAAGTCGGGCCGGTTCATCGTCGTGATGCAGACGTCGACGGTGCCGTGCCCGGCGCGCTCCGCGGGCACCTCGGCGTTCCACTCGGCGGCCTCGACGGTGCAGCCGTGGTCGCCGGCGACGACGTCGTACCAGTACCAGCCGCCGTCGACGAACGGCTTGAGCGGGAGGTCGAAGCTGACCTCGCCGGCCTCCCCCTCCACGACCGCGGAGTCGACCTGCTGGGAGTGTCCGCGCGCCATCGACTTGTAGACCGTCACGACCGAGCCCGGGCCGCTCAGGCGCACGGTCAGGGTGACGTCGGTGACGATCGAGTGGCGGCGCCAGTAGGAGGCCGGGAAGGCGTTGAAGTAGGTGCCGAACGAGATCGGCTGCGAGGGCTCCAGCCGCAGGGCGGTGCGGGAGCGGATCTGGTCCGGGTGCAGCTTGCGGCCGGTGGAGGTCGACTGCCGGATCGCCGCGTTGTTGAGGTCCTTGGCCGCCTTGCTGCCACCGACGTCGTAGCGGTCGGTGTCCAGGCGCGCGTCCTCGAGGTCGACGTAGAGGGGGAAGACGTCGGTGTCGCGGTCCAGCGGCAGGATCTGGCGCTGCAGCAGCCTGGTGACGGTCTCCGCCCGGTGCGAGGTGGGGTTGCTCATGCCTCGATCCCTCCGCTCTTGAGCTCGGCGCCTTCGGCGAAGTGCGGCCTGATCTTGTTGTCGAACATCGACAGCGCCGAACCGATCGCCATGTGCATGTCGAGGTACTTGTAGGTGCCGAGGCGGCCACCGAAGAGCACCATCGGCTCCTTCTCGGCCAGGGCCCGGTAGGCCAGGAGCTTCTCGCGGTCCTCGGCGGTGTTGATCGGGTAGTAGGGCTCGTCGTCCTCGGTGGCGAAGCGGCTGTACTCGTGGACGATGACGCTCTTGCCGGGCAGGTGCGTCTTCTCCCGCTCGGGGTGGAAGTGCTTGAACTCGATGATCCGGGTGTACGGCACGTCCTGGTCGTTGTAGTTGACCACGCCGGTGCCCTGGAAGTCGTCGGTGTCGACCACGCTCTCCTCGAGGTCGACCGTGCGCCAGGACAGGCGTCCCTCGCAGTGGCCGAAGTACTCGTCGACAGGGCCGGTGTAGACGATGGGGTACTTGCCCTTGTACTCGTCCTGGACGTCGAACCAGTCGGTGTCGAGGCGGACCTCGATGTTGGGGTGGTCGGCCATCTTCTCCAGCCACGCGGTGTAGCCGTCGACCGGCAGTCCCTCGTGGGTGTCGTTGAACCACCGGTTGTCGAAGGTGTAGCGCACGGGCAGGCGCGTGATGATGTCGGCGCTGAGCTCGGTCGGGTCGGTCTGCCACTGCTTGGCGGTGTAGCCCTTGATGAACGCCTCGTAGAGCGGGCGCCCGATCAGGCTGATCGCCTTCTCCTCGAGGTTGGTGGCGTCCTCGGTGGCGATCTCGCTGGCCTGCTCGGCGATGAGCGCACGCGCCTCGTCGGGGGTGTGGGAGCGGCCGAAGAACTGGTTGATCAGCCCGAGGTTCATCGGCAGGGAGTAGACCTGCCCCTGGTACTTGCCGAACACCCGGTGCTTGTAGTCGGTGAACGAGGTGAAGCGGTTGACGTACTCCCAGACCCGCTCGTTGGAGGTGTGGAACAGGTGCGCGCCGT
>JAJPEO010000095.1 GCA_021166815.1 Nocardioides sp. | reverse complement strand
GCGAGCCGGCACCGCCTCAGAAGCCGAGCTTGCGACCGCCCTGCGAGGCCTCCCGCACGACCGCACCCTTGGCATGGGCGGCCTTCGACAGCTCGTCGGCGAAGTCGACCAGGCGCTGCTGCAGGTCGGCGTCGGCAGTGCCGAGGATGCGCGCCGCGAGGAGGCCGGCGTTGCGGGCGTTGCCGATGGCGACGGTCGCGACCGGGATCCCGGCCGGCATCTGCACGATCGAGAGCAGCGAGTCCATGCCGTCGAGGTACTTCAGCGGCACCGGCACGCCGATCACCGGCAGCGGGGTCACCGAGGCGAGCATCCCGGGCAGGTGCGCGGCGCCGCCGGCGCCCGCGATCACCACCGACAGGCCGCGCTCGTGGGCACGCTGGCCCCACGCGATCATCTCGGTGGGCATCCGGTGGGCCGAGACGACGTCGGCCTCCCACGCCACACCCAGCTCGGTGAGGACCTCACCGGCCGCCTGCATCACCGGCCAGTCCGAGTCCGACCCCATCACGATCCCCACGCGGGGCTGCTGGTCACCCATGGCACTCACTCGCTCTCGTCTCCTGCACCTGATGGTCGACGAGCAGCTCGTTCCTCGCTCTCGTCTCCTGCGCCTGATGGTCGACGAGCAGCTCGTTCCTCGCTCTCGTCTCCGAGATCCCCCCTGAACCACCCCGCCGCATGCCTTGCTCGCTCGAGGCAGTCGTCGAGGTCGTCGCCGTACGCGTTGACGTGGCCGACCTTGCGCCCCGGGCGCAGGTCCTTGCCGTACAGGTGGACACGCAGCTCGGGGTCGCGTGCCATGGCGTGCGGGAAGCCGTCGTAGAGGTGTCCCGCGTCGGTCGGGCCACCGAGGATGTTGACCATCACCGTCCAGCGCGCACGCGGTGCGGGCGAGCCGAGCGGGAGGTCCATGACGGCCCGCAGGTGGTTCTCGAACTGCGAGGTCACCGCGCCGTCCTGGGTCCAGTGACCGGTGTTGTGCGGGCGCATCGCCAGCTCGTTGACGAGGATGCGCCCGTCGGTGGTCTCGAACAGCTCCACCGCCAGGATGCCCGTGACGTCGAGCGCACCGGCGACCTTGAGCGCGATGGCCTGGGCCTGCCCGGCCAGCTCGGGGTCGAGGCCGGGGGCGGGAGCGATCACCTCGTGGCAGATGCCGTCGAGCTGGGTCGTCGCCACCACGGGGTACGACGCCGCCTGGCCGCTCGGCGAGCGCGCCACGACGGCCGAGAGCTCGCGCCGGAAGTCGACGAGCTCCTCGGCGAGCACCTGCACGCCCGCGGCCGCGGCGGTGTCGAACGCGACCTGCGCCTCCTCCGGCGCGCGCACCACCCAGACGCCCTTGCCGTCGTAGCCGCCGCGGGTGGTCTTGAGCACGCACGGGAACCCGAAGGCCTCGACCTCGGCCACCGAGGCCACCACCGCGTTGCGTGGGCAGGGCACCCCCAGCTCGCCCAGGCGGGCGCGCATCACGGCCTTGTCCTGGGCGTGCACGAGCGCGTCCGGCCCGGGGCGTACGGCGACCCCGTCGGCCGCCAGGGCCCGCAGGTGCTCGGTCGGGACGTGCTCGTGGTCGAACGTCACGACGGCGGCCGGGGCCACCACCTCGCGCAGCGTCGGGAGGTCGCGGTAGTCGCCCACGAGGTGGTCGGGGATCACCTGCGCGGCCGAGACCCCCTCGGCCTCGGCGAGCAGGCGCAGCGGCAGGCCGAGGGCGATCGCAGGCTGGGCCATCATCCGGGCCAGCTGGCCGCCCCCGATGACGGCCAGGGTCGGAGCACGGTCATGGGGCACGTGCGGATTCTAGGGAACCGTGCACCGCGAGCCGCTCACGCCCCTTCGCGCACCTCGAAGCGCAGCCCCTTGCCGCGGTGCGTCGTGATCAGCCGCGGGCTGCGCGGGTCGTCCCCGAGCTTGCGCCGCAGCCAGCCCAGGTGGACGTCGATCGTCTTGGAGCTGGTGTAGAAGGTGGTCTGCCAGACCTCGGCCATGAGGTCCCCCCGCAGCACGACCTCACCGGCCCGGCTCATCAGGGCCTCGAGCAGGTCGAACTCCTTGCGGGACAGGCGCACCTCGTCCTCGCCCCGCCACACCTGGCGGGCGACGGGGTCCAGCCGCACGTCCTGGACCGCCAGGACGTCCCGGCCCGGCATCACGGCAGGGGCCGGCAACACAGTGCGAGAGGTAGCCACCACAGGGCGACAACCTAGGGATCGCCCGCGGCGCTCGGAGGCGATTCACCCATTTGGCCGTACCTGTCTAGACCGGCTCCGGGGTCAGCGACGACGGACGGTGAGCGGCTCCACCAGGCCGAACCCGCGGACGGGACGGGCCGGCAGGCGCCGCGACTCCCACGTCTCCGCGGGCAGCAGGTCGGCGGTGGCCTGGTCGACGATGATGCGGTTGCGCCGGGCGACCTGGGTGAGCCGGGCCGCCATGTTGACCGGCGGGCCGAACACGTCGCCCAGGCGCATCACCACCGGACCGCTGGACACGCCGATGCGCACGTCGGGCATCTTGGCGTCGCGCCCGATGACGTTGATGATCCCCTCGCCCACCGCGAGGGCGGCCTCGGCGTCGTTGATGACGAACAGCACCGAGTCGCCGAGGCTCTTGATGATGCGGCCGCCGTAGCGCGAGATGACGTCGTGGCAGCGGCTCTCGAAGACCTCGACGAGGTCGCCGATCTCGTCGCGGGAGAGCTGGTTGGACAGCGCGGTGAAGGACACCAGGTCGGCGAACCCCACGCTCACGTCGATGGTGTGCAGGTCCTCGTCGGCGGCGCCCATCGCCTCGACGCGGCCCACCGCGGCCGCGAGGTGGCGGCGCCACGCGTAGACCAGGAGCTTCTCGAAGGGCGGGTTGACCTGCTCGATGAGGCGGAGCGCGGACTGCACGCGCGACCCCGTCGCCTCCTCGCCGGACTCCAGCTCCTCGACGCGGCTGATCAGGGTGGCGACCTCCCAGTCGGCGAGCCGGGCCATCGTCTGGCCCACCCCGCGGGTGAGGTTGACGGCCATGTCGAAGTCCACGGCCCCCGCGTCGACGAACGACATCAGGGTCGAGACGGCGCGGATGTCGGCGGAGGTGTAGGCCTTCTCGCTGGCGAACTCGGGGAACCCCAGGGCACGCCACAGCCGGCGGGCCTGGTCGACGGTGATGCCGGTCTCGGCGGCCACTTCGAGGGCGGTGAAGTCGGGCACGGCCCGCAGGATCGCCTCGTCGAGTCGCTCGGCGGCCGACTTGCGGGCCTCGTCCTCAGGCGCCATCGTCGCGGCCGTCCCCCGTCGTCAGGCGGTGGAGCTCGTCGGAGACGAGCAGCTGGACCTTCTCCACGTGCGGGATGTCGTGCAGCAGCACGCTGCCGTCCGTGCTCGCGTCGGACACCACCAGCGTGCCGCAGCCGAAGACCCGGTCGAGCACGTCGATGTCGAAGTCGACACCGCTGATGCGGTTGAGCGGGATCGTGCGCCCCTGCTTGGAGATGAAGCCCGAGCGCTTGATGAACCTGCGGTTGGTGAACGTGTAGGTGGTGCTCAGCCAGCGCAGGAGCGGGACGGCGACGAACCAGGCCGTCACCGCCAGCGCCAGGACCAGTCCGAGGTAGCCCACCCAGCGGTTGTCCACGCGGAACCACAGCCACAGCCCGACGACCAGGCCGGTGAGGAGCACCAGGCCCGGGAGGACCAGTGCCTTGGGGTGCGTGCGCGTCGAGACGACGACCCGCTCGCCGTCGTTGAGGAGCTTGCTCGGGAAGGCCACGCGCCGATCATGTCACGCGCGAGCGCCTCACGGGGTGGGACGCACGTGGACCACGTCGCCCGCGGCGACCGTGAAGGTGCCGTCGCCGGCGCTGACCACGAGGGCGCCGCTCGCGTCGAGGTCGAGCGCCTCCCCGCGGCGTACCTCGCCGCCGGGAAGGTGGACGTCGACAGTGCGGCCGAGGGTGGCGCACACGTCGGCGTACGCCACCCGCAGCGAGTCGACGTCGTCGAGGAGGCCCTGCAGGCCGTGGAGCGAGCCCAGCACCTGCCCGAGCAGCTGGGTGCGGTCGACCGGCTCGCCGGTCTCGAGCGTGACCGAGGTGGCCAGCGCGACAGGCAGCTCGTCCACGGTCTGGGAGACGTTGATGCCGATGCCGATGACCGCCACGGGGCCGCCCGGCGCCTCGACGCGCTCCACGAGGATGCCCGCGACCTTGCGTCCGAGCCCCTCGCCCGTCTCGGTGTCGACCAGCACGTCGTTGGGCCACTTCAGCGCGACGTCGGGGAGGCGGTCGGCCAGGGCCGCGTGCACGGCGTACCCGGCCAGCAGCGGCAGCCACGGCCAGCGCTCCGGGGGGACCTCGGGCCGCACCAGCACCGAGAAGGTGAGCGACGAGCGTGCCGGGGTCTCCCAGACCCGGTCGAGGCGCCCGCGCCCCGCCGTCTGGTGCTCGGTCACCAGCACCAGCCCCGGCTCCTCCCCGGCGCGGGCACGCTCGGCGACCAGGGCGTTCGTGGAGCCGGCGGCCTCCACGACCTCCGCCCGCCAGCCGTCCGGGACCGACAGTCGGGCGGGATCGAGGGGTGGGCGGGCTGCGGGCTGGGAGCTCATGGGCACTAGATTGCCCCAGAGCAATCCACGAGGAGGCCCCTGACCGTGTCTGCACAGCCCACCCGTCCTGTCACCGAGCCTGACCTGGCCCAGCCGGAGTTCGACGTGCACACCACCGCCGGCAAGCTCGCCGAGAAGGAGCACCGGCTCGACGAGGCCCGCCGCGTCCTGGACGAGCAGGCGCGGGAGAAGCAGCACAAGAAGGGCCGCAAGTCGGCCCGTGAGCGCATCGAGATGCTGTTCGACGAGGGCACCTTCGTCGAGCTCGACGAGCTCGCCCGCCACCGCTCGACCAACTTCGGCCTCGACAAGAAGCGCCCGTACGGCGACGGCGTCGTGACCGGCTACGGCGAGGTCGACGGCCGCATGGTCTGCGTCTTCTCCCAGGACTTCTCGATCTTCGGCGGCTCGCTGGGCGAGGTCTACGGCGAGAAGATCTGCAAGGTCATGGACCTGGCGATCAAGACCGGCTGCCCGATCGTCGGCATCAACGAGGGCGCCGGCGCCCGCATCCAGGAGGGCGTGGTCTCCCTCGGCCTGTACGGCGAGATCTTCAAGCGCAACGTGCACGCCTCGGGCGTCATCCCCCAGATCTCCCTGATCATGGGCAACTGCGCCGGCGGCCACGTCTACTCCCCGGCCGTCACCGACTTCACGATCATGGTCGACGGGACCTCGGCGATGTTCATCACCGGCCCCGACGTCATCAAGACCGTGACCGGCGAGGACGTCTCGATGGAGGAGCTCGGCGGCGCGCGCACCCACAACACGCGCTCGGGCAACAGCCACTACATGGCCTCCGACGAGGACGACGCGATCGAGTACACCCGCGCCCTGCTCTCGTACCTGCCCCAGAACAACCTCGACGAGCCCGTCACCTACGACGACGTCGCGGACTTCGAGCTCACCGACCTCGACCTGGCGCTCGACACGATCATCCCGGACTCGCCGAACCAGCCGTACGACATGCACGAGGTCATCCGCACGGTCCTCGACGACCAGGAGTTCCTCGAGGTCCACGAGCTCTTCGCGCCCAACATGATCGTCGGCTTCGGCCGGGTCGAGGGTCGCCCGGTCGGCGTGGTGGCCAACCAGCCGATGCAGTTCGCCGGCACGCTCGACATCGACGCCTCCGAGAAGGCCGCCCGGTTCGTGCGCACCTGCGACGCCTTCAACATCCCGGTGCTGACCTTCGTCGACGTCCCCGGCTTCCTGCCCGGCACCGACCAGGAGTACAACGGCATCATCCGCCGCGGCGCCAAGCTGATCTACGCCTACGCCGAGGCCACCGTCCCGCTGATCACCGTGATCACCCGCAAGGGCTACGGCGGCGCCTACGTCGTCATGGGGTCCAAGCACCTCGGCGCCGACATCAACCTCGCGTGGCCGACCGGCCAGGTCGCGGTGATGGGCGCCCAGGGCGCGGTCAACATCCTCTACCGCAACGAGCTGGGCAAGGCCGAGGACCCCGACGCCCTGCGCGCTGAGCTGATCGACGAGTACGACACCACGCTGGCCAACCCCTACCAGGCTGCCGAGCGCCTCTACATCGACGGCGTCATCTCCCCGCGCAGCACGCGTGCCGAGATCACCCGGGCGCTGCGGGTCCTGCGCACCAAGCGGGCCACCCTGCCGGCCAAGAAGCACGGGAACATCCCGCTGTGAGCGAAGAGACCACGCCGGAAAGCACGGAGGAGACCGCCGCGCAGGAGCGTCCGCTCCTGCGGGTGGTCAACCCCGACGCGACCGCGGAGGAGGTCGCCGCGCTGGTCGCGGTGTTCTCCGCCCTCGGGTCGGGGCAGGCACCCGCGCCGAAGCCGAAGCGCGTGTGGGGCGCGCCCGAGCGCCTGGTCCGCCAGCCCGTCGCCTTCGGGCGCGGCGCGTGGCGCGGCTCGGCCATGCCGCGCTGAGCACGGTCGGCGCATGACGCGTCTCGTGCTCGCCTCGGCGTCCCCCGCCCGGCGTACGACCCTGCGCAACGCCGGGCTCGACCCGCTCGTGGTGGTGAGTGGCGTCGACGAGGACGACGTCGACTCCCTGCCTGCCGAGGAGACGGCGCTGGTGCTGGCGATCCGCAAGTGTCGTGCCGTCGCCGAGCGCGACGACCTGCCCGGAGAGGCCCTGGTGCTGGGGTGCGACTCGGTGCTGGAGCTCGACGGGGAGGTGCTCGGCAAGCCGGCCGACGCCGACGAGGCGACCGCCCGGTGGCGGTCGATGCGGGGGCGCAGCGGGGTGCTCCACACCGGCCACTGCCTCACCGACCGCGCCACCGGCGCGGAGGTGGCCCGCACCGCGTCGACGGTCGTGCACTTCGCCGACGTCAGCGACGCCGAGATCGACGCCTACGTCGCCACCGGCGAACCGCTCCACGTCGCCGGCGCGTTCACGATCGACGGCCTGGCGGGTCCCTTCATCAGCGGGATCGAGGGCGACCACCACAACGTGGTCGGGCTCAGCCTGCCCCTGCTGCGCGAGCTGGCCCGCGAGCTGGGCCACGAGTGGCCGACCCTGTGGGCAGCCAAGCGCTGACCCCGCCGCGGCGGCTCAGACGAAGTACTGCTTGTAGCGGGTGCGCTTGAAGATCACGCCACCCAGCGGACCGAGCCAGCGCAGCGCGCCCCGCAGGAAGCGGATGTCGATCATCTCGATGAGGTTGCCGTCGGGGTCGGCGGCGAAGAAGAACGTGTGCCCGTGCGGGGAGCGCTGCGGCGGCGAGACGATCCGGACGCCCTTGGACACGAGGTAGTCGTGCCACTTGTCGGTGTCGCGGCAGTTGAACGAGATGTGGGTCGGACCGGGACGGTTCCACACCACCGGCTCCCCGTCGAGGGTCGGCGTGAACTCGAAGATCTCCAGGGTCGCTCCCCCGGGCACGCGCACCCAGCCGATCTTGAGCTCGGGGTGGTCGGAGTCGACGCCGAAGAACTCGCGCAGCCGGTCCTGCTCGTGGTTGCAGTTGACGCCGACCAGGGAGCACCCGAAGACGTCGGTGTAGAACTTCACCGCCCGGTTGAAGTCGCTCACCGTGAGCGCGACGTGACTGAAGTTGATGACCTTCATGAAGTGGGACCACCTGGGGGTGTCGAGGCTGGGACGGAGATGGAGGCGAGTGCCTCCGCGACCGGCGTACGGCGTTGCCATCCGTGGGTCGAGGCGATGTGGTCGGCCACGCGCAACGACTGGGCCACGACGGTGAGCCCGGGGTTGACGGCGGCCGAGGAGGGGAAGAACGAGGCGTCGACGACGTAGAGGTTGGCCAGCTCGTGGGCCCGGCACATCGGGTCGAGCACCGACGTGCGCGGGTCGTCGCCGAACACGACGGTGCCGCACTGGTGCGTGGTGTTCTCGTTCTTGAACTCGTGGGTGATCACGACGGGGTAGCCGGCGCGCCGCATCATCGCCCGCGCCTCCTTGACCAGGAGGCGGTGTGCGGGCGAGGCCGAGCGGCGGTAGGAGAGCCGGACCTGTCCCGACGGGGTCAGCGTGACGCGGTTGTCCTCCTCGGGGAGGTCCTCCGACATCGCGAGCCACTCCACGCCCCTGCGGGTCCAGCCCTCGAGGAGCTTCGTGGGCAGGAGCGGCACCACCGACGACACCTGCGCCGGGTGGACCCGGCCCTGGGACTGGATGTTGCCGAGCGGGAACGGGTGCTTGTCGGTGGCGTGGTAGAAGTCGTTGATCGCCAGCGTCTTCTGGAACACGGTGTCGTGGGGACGGCGCAGGTCGACCGACTCCATCATCGTGGCGCGGTGGGCCATGTAGCGCCGGCCCACGAGGCCAGAGGAGTTGGCCAGCCCGTCGGGGTGACGCTCGTCGGCGCTGGCGAGCAGCAAGGCGGCGGAGTTGACCGCGCCGGCGCTCAGGACGACGACCTCCGCACGGACCTCCACCTGCTCGCCGTCGCGCTCGACGACGACGCCGGTGGCCCACTCCCCCGAGTGGTCGGTGAGGACGCGGCGCACCCGCGACCGGGTCCACAAGGTGACGTCGCCGGCGTCGAGCGCCGGCGAGACGCCGCACGTGTCGGCCTCGGCCTTGCGGCGGACCCGGCACGGGAAGGAGTTGCAGGTGTTGCACAGCTGGCAGCCGCCGCTGGCGCCCGGGTCGATCAGCGCCAGGGGCAGGGGCGCCGGGTGCAGGCCCTGGGCGCGCAGCCGTTCGGCCAGCTCCTCGATCTCGGCCTCGTGCGGGACGGCCGCGTGCGGGAAGGGACGGCGTACGGGGTCGGTCGGGTCGACGCCCGCCTCGCCGTGGACGTGGTACATCTCCTCGGCCTGGTCGTACCAGGGGGCGAGGTCGTCGTAGGTGATCGGCCAGGCCGGCGAGATGCCGTCGGCGTGCTCGACCTCCTGGAAGTCCTCCTCGCGCAGGCGGTAGAGCACCGCGCCCCACATCTTGGTGTTGCCGCCGACGAGGTAGTGCATGAACGGGACGAACTCCTTGCCCCGCCGGTCCAGCCACCGCTCACCCGCCCGGTAGCGGTTCTCGCGCCAGACCGCGACGGGGTCCCAGTTCTGCTCCTCCTGGGGCATCCAGTCGCCGCGCTCGACCAGCAGGACGCGGGCGTTGGTGCCGGCCAGGGAACGGGCCATGGTGCCGCCACCGGCACCGCTGCCGACGATGACGACGTCGAAGTGCTCAACCACGCGCGACCATCTCCATCAGGACGTGGTCCTCGCGCGCTCGCTCGAGACTCATCTGCGGTTGTTCCCCCTGTCGCATGGCTTCGAGCCAGTCGGTGTACATCGCACGATAGCCACGGATGTCGGCCAGCTCGACAGGGCCCGGCACGTGCACGCGGAGACGACGGCGTCCCCGGGCCAGCACTCCCGCCCCGTTGGACTCGAACGTGATGACACCGTCGCGGCCGAACAGCTTGGAGGTGCGCAGGCCCCTGAGCAGCGAGGGCACCTCACGGGAGTAGAGCAGGGACCCGGTCGCACCGTTGTCGTAGGTCAGCCCCACCACCATCGACCGCGCCCGCCGGTCGGGGCCGGGCTCCGCGGACGGCGCGGGGCGCAGGCCCTGCGCGGCGACCAGCCGCGGGCCGAGCTCACCGGCGATGTGGAGCCAGTGGATGCCCTCCTCGAAGAAGGCGTCACCGCCGGCCAGCGCCTCGTCGTTGCGCCAGTCGTCGGCGTCCTTGGGCCGCTCGGCCACGGTCACGAGGTTGACCATCACGAGGTCGCCGATGATGCCGGAGGCCAGCATCGAGCGCAGGGTGCGCACCTGGGGCTTGTAGTGGTCGTTCTCCCCGACCAGGACGCTGAGCCCCGCTCGGTCGCGCGAGGCGATGACCTCGTCGTAGTCCGACAGCGACAGCAGCGCCGGCTTCTCGATCAGCAGGTGCTTGCCCGCGGCGATGGCCGCGTCGGCGAGCTGGCGGTGGAAGCGCGGCGGCACCGCCACCACGACGGCGTCGACGCCGGGATCGGCCAGCGCCCGCTCGTAGGAGTCGTAGGCGCGCTCGCCGCCCAGCTCTCGGCGCAGCGCCTCGGCCCGCGCTCCCTCCCGGCTCGCGAAGCTGACGCGTACGCCACCCAGCGCCCTCAGGTGGCGGGCGTGGACGCGGGCGATGAAGCCGGCGCCCAGGAAGGCGATGTGGAGGTCCCCGGCGCCTTCTCGCATGGGCGCGAACCTATCAACCGACACGCGCGGTTCCCCGCAGGTGTGGGACGCCTCGCTAGGGTGATGCGCGTGATCTGGCTCGCGGTCGTCCTGGCACTGCTCAGCGCCCTGACCGTCGGGTTCTCCACCTCGTTGCAGCACCGGGCGGCCAGCGAGGTCCCCGAGGGCACCGGCGAGGTCGGCCTGCTGGCCACCGTGATGCGTCGCCCGATCTGGTGGTTCGGCCAGGCGTTGGGCTTCGTGGCGCTGCTCTTCCACACCGCCGCCCTGGCGTTCGGGCCGATCGCGCTGGTGCAGCCGATCGCCATCATGGGCATGGTCTTCGGGCCGCCCATCCGCTCGGCGATGTCGCGCCAGTGGCTGCCCCGCGAGGAAGCCACCGCCGTCGTGGTGACGTTCGCGGGGCTGGTCGCCTTCCTGTTCGCGACCGCCCCGACCCACAGCGAGGTCGTGGCCGGGCCCGGCGTCTACTCCGTGATCGGGGTGTGCGCAGCCGCCTCGGTGGTGCTGCTGCTGGCGTCGTACCGCGTGCCGGAGTCGGCCCTGCGCGGATCGCTGATGGGCAGCGCCGCCGGCCTCCTCTTCGGATCCGTGGCCGTCTGCCTCAAGATCGTCACCCACACCCTCGCCGACCACGGCGTCGTCGCCGCCCTCGCCTCGCCGGCCACCTGGGCGTGCGTGGTCCTGGGGATCTCCGGGCTCGGGATCAACCAGCTGTCCTACCGCGCGGCCCGCCTCTCGGCGACGATGCCGGCGCTCAACATCGTCAACGTCGCGGTGGCCGTGGCGATCGGCTACCTCGTCTTCGCCGAGTCCCCTCGCCTCACCCCGGTCGCCGTGGTGGTCGAGGTGGCCGCGCTGCTCGCCATCGGCTGGGGCCTGGTGAGCCTGGCGCGCTACGAGGAGGAGCACGACGCGGAGGTCACGCACGCCGAGGACTCGCGGGTCTGACCCTTCAGGACCTGACCCTCCAGGGCCTGACCGGCCTCACTCGACCGGCAGGCCCAGGCCCCGGGCGATGAGCATCCGCTGCACCTCCGAGGTGCCCTCGCCGATCTCGAGCACCTTGGCGTCGCGGTAGAACCGCGCGACGGGGTACTCCTCCATGAACCCGTAGCCGCCGAAGACCTGGGTGGCGATGCGCGTGGCCGTCACCGCGGACTCGGTGGCGTAGAGCTTGGCCACCGCGGCCGCCTGCTTGAAGTCCTTCACCGAGACCCCGCTGCCGGCCTCCATGGCGTCCTTCATCGCGGCCGCCTTGTAGGTGAGCAGGCGCGAGGCGTCGAGCATCACCTGCAGGTCGGAGACCTGGAAGGCCAGGCCCTGCTTGCGGCCGATCGGGCCGCCGAAGGTCTGGCGCTCGCCGGCGTACTCCAGCGACATGTCCAGGCAGGCCTGGATGCAGCCGACGGCCAGCGCGGCGATGGCGACGCGTCCGTCGTCGAGGGTGGCGAGGAACTGCGCGTAGCCGCGGCCACGCTCGCCGAGCAGGTTGGCCTCGGGGACGCGGCAGTCCTCGAACGCGAGCGGGTGGGTGTCGGAGGCGTGCCAGCCGAGCTTGTCGTACGCCTTCTCGGCGGTGAACCCGGGCGTGCCGCTGGGGACCATGATCGTGGAGATCTCGGGACGCCCGTCCTCGCGCTCGCCGGTGCGGGCGGTCACGGTGACGACCGAGGTGATGGCGGAGCCGGAGTTGGTGATGAACTGCTTGGCGCCGTTGACCACCCACTCACCTGCGTCGAGGGCGGCCCTGGTCCGGGTGGCTCCCGCGTCGGAGCCGGCACCGGGCTCGGTGAGGCCGAAGCCAGCCAGCCGCTGGCCGGAGACGAGGTCGGGCAGCCACTGCTGCTTCTGCTCGTCGGTGCCGTAGGTGAGGATCGGGTTGATGCCCAGCCCGACGGCGGCCTCGAGGGTGATGCCCATGGCCTGGTCGACCCGGCCGATCTCCTCGATGGCCAGGCAGAGCGACGTGAAGCCACCCTCCTCCCCGGACAGGCCGGCGCCGCCGTACTCCTCCGGAGCGGTCAGGCCCATGAGCCCGAGGTCGCCCATCTTCTGCACCACGTCGGTCGGGAAGTGGTGGTCGCGGTCCCACTGGGCCGCGTGGGGGGCGATCTCGGCCTGCGCGAAGTCGCGCACGGTCCGGCGGAACTGCTCGTGCTCGGGGGACAGCTCGAAGGTCATGGGGCACAGCCTAACCCCGCCCGGTTAGCAAACGCTAACCTCGTGCGTGATCGAGGCCACAGGCTCCCCGGGTTTCCCGGAGCCCGCGGGCCGGGAGTAAAGTTAGGCAAACCTAAGCCCCCGAGAGGACCGCACGTGACTTCCCCCGTACGCCGCTCCCCGGCGCGTCGACTGGCCGGCGTCGCGGCCGTCGTGGCGCTGGCCCTGCCGATGTCGGCCTGCAGCCTGATCAACCCGCCGGACCTGGTCGTCTACAACGCCCAGCACGAGGAGCTGCTCGACGAGATCGTGCCGCTCTTCGAGGAGGAGACCGGCCTGGACGTCGAGCTGCGCAGCGGCAAGGACCTCGAGATGGCCAACCAGATCGTCGAGGAGGGCGAGGACTCGCCCGCCGACGTCTTCCTCACCGAGAACTCCCCGGCCATGAGCATCGTCGACAACGCGGGCCTCTTCGCCGAGGTCCCGGAGGGTGCGCTCGCGAACATCCCCGAGCAGTACGTCCCCGCGGACCGGCGATGGGTCGGCTTCCTCGCCCGTTCGACGGTGGCGATGTACAACACCGACTCGATGACCGAGGCGGACATGCCCGCCTCGATCCTGGAGTTCGCCGAGCCGCAGTGGAAGGGCCGGGTGGGCTTCTCCCCCACCGGCGCCGACTTCCAGGCCATCGTCTCCGCGGTGCTGGAGCTCGAGGGCGAGGAGGCCACCCAGCAGTGGCTGGCCGGCCTCAAGGCCAACGGCGTCATCCTGCAGAACAACCTGGTCGTCATGCAGACCGTCGACTCCGGCGAGATCGACGCGGGCATCGCCTACCACTACTACTGGTACCGCGACCGCGAGGAGAACGGCCAGGACTCCGACTCCTCGGCCCTGCACTTCTTCGGCGACCAGGACCCGGGCGCGTTCCTCAGCGTCTCCGGCGCCGGCATCCTCGCCGAGGGCGAGAACCAGGAGGCCGCCGCGCAGTTCGTGGAATGGCTCACCGGGGCCGAGGCGCAGCAGGCGATGGCGGAGTCGTACGCCCTGGAGTACCCCCTCAACCCCGCCGCCAGCCTCAACCCCGACGTCAAGGCCTTCGACGAGCTCGAGCCTCCGACCGTCGACATGGCGAGCCTCAACGGCCCCCGGGTGACCGAGCTCATGACCGAGGCCGGGCTCCTCTGACCACCACCCCGTTGCGGGCCCCGCGGCCGGTTCGCCCCACTCCCCACGACCGCACACCACCCCTGCTGCTCGCAGC
>JAJPEO010000056.1 GCA_021166815.1 Nocardioides sp. | reverse complement strand
ACGCGTCATGCTCGGCACCCCCCGGGATCGTGCCGACCATGAGGACCGTGAGGCCGGGCGCCTCGGGTGGCCGGGAGGCGAGGCCGTCGAACGCCCCCGGGATGCGTTCGGCCTTGCCGACCAGGTGCACGTTGAGGACCGCCGCGAGCAGCAGGCCGATGAGCACCAGGGAGACGGACACCGTGGTCCAGCGCGACCGTCGGACACGGGTGGCCATGTGCCTCCTCCCCCGCACCCATGCAGACCACCGGCAGGAGCGCGCCCCCGAGGAGACCGTAGGTCGACGACGCGGTGGGCCACATGCCCGAAGTTGGGGAGTTCGGGGTCCCTGCCGGCCGGCTCAGCTGTTGAAGCGCTGCTGCGTCTTCTCCAGGCCCTCGGCCACGAGGCACTCGACGGCGTCAGCGGCGTCGATGACCTGGAACTCCAGCTCCTTGCGCTCGGCCGCGGAGTAGTTGGAGAGGACGAAGTCGGCGACGTCCTGGCGCCCCGGCGGGCGCCCGATCCCCGCGCGGATGCGGTAGAAGTCGCCGGTGCCGAAGGAGGAGCGCATCGACCTCAGGCCGTTGTGACCATTGTCGCCGCCGCCGAGCTTGACGCGCAGCGTGCCGAACGCGATGTCGAGCTCGTCGTGGATCGCGATCACGTGGTCGGGGGCGACCTTGTAGAACGTCGCCAGCGCCTTGACCGGCCCACCGGTCTCGTTCATGTAGCAGTGCGGTCGCGCCAGCACGACCCGCGGACCGCCCATCGCCAGGCGCCCCTCGACCACGTCGGCACGACCCGACTTGTGGCGACGGAACGGGCTTCCCATGCGGCGGGCCAGCTCGTCGGCGACCAGGTAGCCCACGTTGTGCCGGTGACCGGCGTACGCGGGTCCAGGGTTGCCCAGCCCGACCACCAGCCACACGTCGTCACTCACGCGACGGATCCTCTCAACCCACGCGACCGGTCACAAACCCGCACCCCTCCCCCGCGACCGGGCACTTCTCCGCACCGGAAAGCAACGACCGGGCACTTCTCCCTGCGGAGAAGTGCCCGGTCGGCGGTGGAACGTGCGGAGAACTGCCCGCTCAGGGAGTCACTCGGACTCGGCGTCGCCCTCGGCAGCAGCCTCGGCAGCAGCCTCGGCGGGAGCCTCGGCAGCCTCGGACTCAGGCGCCTCGTGCTCGATGCCGGCCTCGGCCTCGGCCTCGGCGAGCTCGGCCTCCAGCGCGGCCTCGGAGACCTGGGCGGCGACGTTGACGATGAGGAGATCCTCGTCGGCCAGCAGGGTGACGCCCTTGGGCAGGTCGAGGTCCTTCGCGTGGATGAGGGTGCCGGCCGGGGCGCCCTCGACGGAGACCTCGAAGGCCTCGGGGATGTGGGTGGCCTCCGCCTCGACCTGGAGGGTCGCGTTCTCGGTGACCACCAGGGTGTCGTGGCCGGCCTCGCCGATGACGTGCACGGGCACGTCGACGGTGACCTTCTCGCCGCGCTTGACGGCCACGAAGTCGACGTGCTCGATCACACGACGGATCGGGTCGACCTGGATGTGCTTGGTCAGCGCGAGCTGGCTCTTGCCGTCGATGTCCAGCTCGAGCAGCGCGTTGGCGCCACCGTGGCGCAGCGCCATCATGGTCTGGTGGCCCGGCAGGGCGAGGTGCTGCGGGTCCTCGCCGTGGCCATAGACGACGGCGGGGATCTTGTGCTCGCGGCGGATGCGGCGGGCCGCGCCCTTGCCGAACTCGGTGCGCTGCTCGGCGACGATCTTCTCGGGGGCAGACATGGTTTCTCCTGTGTACGGGTCGGTGGGTGCTCAGTCGGTGGGCCCGGTCGGAAGACGACGAACGCCGCGCTCCAGACAAGGAGACGCGGCGTGTGAGCTGCACCTGCCCTGTCGATCACGGAGCCCGTCCCCATCGCTGGGGGCTCCCTCGCCGAGGCAACCCGGGAAGTCTAGGCAAGGACCGCGCCCGAGCGCCAATCCCCGCCACGCAGGTACGGTCGCGGCCATGCCCCTGCACCTGGACGAGGCCCGTGCCCGCAAGGAGGTCGTCGGCGACGTGTCCACCGCCGTGGACCTCGACCTGACCTCCACCGAGACCTATGGCCTGCGCGTACGGCTCGAGCTCACGTCGCCGCGGCCCGGCGCCGACACCTTCGTCGAGCTGACCGGGGCCACCGGGCTGGAGGTCGTCCGGGACGGCCGGCCCGTCGAGGCGTCGTACGACGGCGAGCGCATCGCCCTGCCCGGCCTCGGCGCCACCACCGTGGTCGAGATCAGCGCGCGGATGCCCTACGTCATCGACGGCGACGGCATGACCGTCACCGTCGATCCCGCCGACGGTGAGCGCTACGTCTGTTCGTTCACCGCGATGGACGTCGCCCGCAAGGTCGTCGCCTGCTTCGACCAGCCCGACATCAAGACGACCTTCACCGTCTCGGTCACCGCCCCCGCCCACTGGACCGTGCTGGCCAACGGCAGGCTGGCGTCCAAGGACGTGGACGGCGACACCGCGCACTGGCGGTTCGACCCGACTCCCCCGATCTCGTCGTACCTGTTCTTCGTGACCGGCGGCCCCTACGCCTCGGTCACCTGGGACGAGCCGTACGACCGAGCCCCCGGCGGCACGCTGCCGTTCGGCTGGCACGCCCGGAAGTCGCAGGAGCGCGAGCTGCTGCGCGACGTCGAGGAGCTGCGCCGCATCACCAGCGCCTGCTTCGCCCACTACACCTCGGTCTTCGACGAGCCCTACGCCTTCGCCGACTACCAGCAGGTCTTCACCCCCGGCCTCAACTGGGGCGCGATGGAGTTCCCCGGCTGCGTGGCCTACCGCGACGAGATGCTGCGACAGGGCACCCCGAGCGCGCTGGACCGGCAGTGGATGGCCGGGACGATCGCCCACGAGATGGCCCACATGTGGTTCGGCGACCTCGTGACGATGCGCTGGTGGGAGGACTCCTGGCTCAACGAGTCGTTCGCCGACTACATGGGCTACGACGTCGCCGGCACCGCCGCGGGTTACGCCGACTCGTGGACGAGCGCCGCCCTGGTCCGCAAGCCGCTGGGCTACCGCGCCGACCGCCGTCGCTCGACCCACCCCGTCGCCGAGGACGCCGAGCGGATGCCCGACGCCGACACGGCG
>JAJPEO010000384.1 GCA_021166815.1 Nocardioides sp. | reverse complement strand
GCGGGAGGCGAGCTTGGTCATCAACGACGCGACGTGGGTCTTGACCGTGCTCAAGCCGACGAAGAGCTCGGCGGCGATCTCGGCGTTGGTCCGGCCACGTGCCACCAGCGCGAGCACCTGCTCCTCACGTTCGGTGAGCGGGTCGATGGGGTGGACCGGCGCCACCGGTGCCTGGTCGGCGAAGGTCGCCAGCAGCCGGCGGGTGACGTTGGGGGCGATCAGTGCGTCCCCGGTGGCCGCAGCGTGGATGGCCTGGACGAGGAGCTCAGGCCCGGCGTCCTTGAGCAGGAAGCCCCGGGCACCGGCGCGGAGGGCGCCGAGTACGTACTCATCGAGGTCGAAGGTGGTGATCACGACGACCGCCATCGGGTCAGTCACCTCCGGCCCGGCCAGGCGCCGCGTCACCTCGACGCCGTCGAGCCCGGGCATCCGGATGTCGACGAGGAGGACGTCGGGACGCAGCCGGGTCGCCAGCTCGAGCGCTGAGAGCCCGTCCGCCGCCTCGCCCACCACCTCGAGGTCGGGCTGTGCGCGGAGGATCATCACCAGTCCGGCCCGGACCAGGTCCTGGTCGTCGGCGACGACCACACGGATGCTCATGCCAGCGCCTCCACCGGCAGCACGGCCTCGACCACCCAACCGCCCCCGGGGCCCGGCCCCGCGGAGAGCGACCCGCCGAGGAGCTGGGCGCGTTCGGTCATGCCCAGCAGGCCGAACCCGGGCTCCGGGGGTGACCCGGGCCGGGCCTGTCCGTCGTCGCTGACCCGCAGCCTCACGGAGTCGTCCTCCCTGCGTACGTCGATCACGATGCGGGTCGCGCTGCGGGCGTGCCGTACGGCGTTGGTCAGCGACTCCTGCGCGAGCCGGTAGAGCGCGGTTTCGACGGGTGGTGCCAAGAGGGTCAGGGAACCGTCCAGCGAGACCTCGACGGTGGGCCTCGCGTCAGCGCGCGCCAGCCCGGGGAGGTCCTCGACACCCCGCTGTGGCGTGTAGGCAACGGCCTCCTCCTCACGCAGCACCTGCACCATCGACCTCATCTCCGCCAGGGTGCGCGATGCCTCGGACTCGATCGTGGCCAGGACCTCGACAGCCTTCTCCGGCTGGATGCCGGCGACCACGCCACCGGCCTGCGCCTGCACCGCGATGGCCGAGACGTGGTGGGCCACGGTGTCGTGCAGCTCCCGCGCCAGCGCCACCCGCTCCTGGTTGCGGATCTCGCGCTGTTGGCGATGCCAGAGATCTGCGCGGTAGCGGAACGTCGCCGCGAGGGCGCCGACCAACAGCAGGAGGACGCTTCCGCCGAAGACGTCGGACCGGCCCGCGGAGGTGGCGTACATCCCCAGCGCGACGACGATCGTCACGAACGCCGCCCCCATGCCCACCTCGCGGCCCGAGCCCCACCGCACCAAGGAGTAGAGCAGGATCAGGACGGCCATCATGGTGGAGTCGAGGCCGAGGTCCCCGGTGTCCGCAGTCAGCTGGAGAACCGAGAGCCCCCCGGCGACGCCCCACCCGGCCAGGGCGGCCACCAGCGGGCGGTCCCGCCGCCAGAGCAAAGCAGGGATCAAGGCCAGGGCGAGCAGCGTCACCAGGGATCGCCAGGCCAGACCCGGCCGAACGATGCCTTCGCCCAAGGCGGCAGCCGCGTACACGCTCACGAGCAACCAGTCGAGACGACCGACCGGTGGGGCGCCAGCCGGCCGCGGCTCATGCCAGAGGGTGCGCCGGACAGTGACCACGGCCCCAGCCTAGGGATCGGCGCGCCTCGGCGTACCGACCGAAAGAACGAGACACGGACCATGCCATCGGCCGGGCAACTCCGGCCTTCGGGCCGAGGCGCCCGCCGCCGGACTCGGCGAGCGTGGAGCCACCGATCCCCACACGCCAACGGAGCCCATGATGCGAAGCCGACCCGCCACCACACTGGAAGACCAGCCGATCCCGGTGCGAGCCAAGCTCGCCGCAGCGTGGACGAGCTTCATGTTCCTCTACGCCTACGTGGACATCCTCGGTTTCTACACGCCCGGCGTGGTGGCCGACATCCTCGACGGCAGGGTCTTCGAGTTCGACCTCTCCCAGACCTTCTCGACCACGGCGCTCACGCTCATGGCCGTCCCGATCTTCATGATCGTGCTGTCGGCGACCCTGCCCTCCCGGGCGAACCGCATGGCCAACCTCATCGTGGCTTCGCTCTACGTCCCCGTCACGGCGTTCAACGTGACGGGCGAGTCCTGGCTGCTCTTCTACGGCCTCGGCGTCGCACTCGAGCTGGTCCTTCTCGCGTTCATCGTGCGGTGCGCCTGGGCCTGGCCCCACACCGCACCCCCGGCGACCATGGCCAGGTGACCTCGTGCTCTCCGGACAGGACCTGTCAGGCGGGGAGTACGAGTACGCGTGAACTGTGAAGCAGCCTGATGTCGCCAAAGTCGTTGCGGCCTTGTCACCGTCGGTAAGTCGACGACGTTCGCGATTCGCCGCCGGCCTGGGAGGTCCAACGTGTCGGCGCAGTATCGTCAGCCCATGTCAGCCCCCGAGCCGGAACGGTCGCCGCAGCCGCATCACCCGACGGTGGCCGAGTTGCTCGTCGACCTGACGTGGGAGGACCTCACGTCGGATGGCGTCATCACTCTGGACCAGATCGATGCGGAGTTGAGGGCCAAGGGTCTGGACCCCAACAAGTACGACTACCTGTACGAGGAGTAGGAGGGCGCAGGA
>JAJPEO010000380.1 GCA_021166815.1 Nocardioides sp. | reverse complement strand
GCGCGTCGCTTCCGCAACCGCGGCGAGCCGCTGGAGGACCTCGTGCAGGTCGGCACGATCGGCCTGATCAAGGCCATCGACCGCTTCGAGCCGGGGCGGGGCGTGGAGTTCTCGACGTACGCCACCCCGACGGTGATCGGGGAGATCAAGCGCCACTTCCGCGACAAGGGGTGGGCGATCCGCGTCCCGCGCCGCCTGCAGGAGCTGCGCATCCAGATCGCCGGCACGACCGCCGAGCTGACGCAGCGGCTCGGCCGCTCCCCCACACCTCGCGAGCTGGCCGACGCCATCGGGTGCAGCCTCGAGGACGTCATGGAGGGGATCGAGTCCAGCCACGCGTACGCCACGCTCTCGCTCGACGCCTCCGACGACTCCGACGACGGCCCGCCGAGCATGCTGGCGACGATGGGCGTCTCCGACGTCAACATCGAGCACGTGGAGATCCGCGAGTCGATCCGCCCGCTCCTGCAGGGCCTGGGCGAGCGGGAGAAGCGCATCCTGCTCCTGCGCTTCTTCAAGAACATGACGCAGACCCAGATCGCCGAGGAGATCGGCGTCTCGCAGATGCACGTGTCGCGGCTGCTCACCCGCACCCTCGACCAGCTGCGCGAGTCGCTGGAGTCCGACTAGTCGCGGTCCCCGTCGGGATGCCCGTGGTCGAGGGCGGCCATGCTGTCGCGGCTCAGCAGGCCGGCCAGCACGACCACGGCGGCGACGGCGAGCACCACGGCGATCGCGGTGGTGGGCTCGGCGCGGAAGTTCCAGGCCAGGCCCAGGGCCACGAGCTGGACCATCAGCACCGGGCCACGGCCGGAGCGTCGCGCGTTCCACAGCGCCCAGGCAGCCGCTCCCAGCCCGACGCCGCCGGCGAGGAAGAACAGCGCGGTGGACACCCCCATCATCAGGCGCGCTGAGTCGAGGGAGGCGAGCTCGACGACACAGAGCGCGACGAGCACCAGGGCCTCGAGCGCCACGACCGAGGCGGCCACCACCAAGGGCGCGGGCGCGGCGGAGCGTCGGTCACGGGCAGGTCCGGGCTGGGTGGATCCGCCGCCGGCGGGGTTGTCGGGCACCGTCACAGCGTAGTTGTGACGGAAGTGACGACGATTGGGGGTTGTGTGAACGATCAACTCTTGCGACGCTGGACGCTGCGCTCGTTGCTGAGGCACGGCTTTGCCACGTTCCAGACCCAGCACGACCGCCCGGGCCCCCGCTGATCGTCCGCACACAGCAATCACAGGCGTGAAAGAAAGAGGAAAACCCCCACTCATGGATTGGCGCAGCCGCTCTGCTTGCCTCGACGAGGACCCGGAGCTGTTCTTCCCGATCGGCAACACCGGTCCTGCGATCCTCCAGATCGAGGAGGCCAAGCAGGTGTGCCGACGCTGCGAGGTGCGCGAGCAGTGCCTCGCGTGGGCGCTCGAGGCCGGACAGGACCACGGGGTGTGGGGTGGACTCAGCGAGGACGAGCGACGCGCCCTGAAGCGCCGCAACGCCAGGGCGCGCGTCCGTACGGCCTGATCGGCCGCTGCGGCCCTCAGTCGAGGGGTACGTCGATCCCCACGCGGGTTCCCGTTCCCGGCTCCACCCGGTCGATCTCCAGTCGTCCGCCGAGCTCGGACTCCACGAGCGTCTGCACGATCGAGAGGCCCAGCTGGGTGGTCTCGCCGAGCACGAACCCGTCCGGGAGGCCGACGCCGTCATCGGTGACGACGACCTGGAGGCGTCCCCGGGGCCGGCGTGCGGTGACGGTGATCCGTCCCTCGGCCTCGCGGTCCACGCCCTCGTAGCCGTGCTCCAGCGCGTTCTGTAGGACCTCCGTCAGCACCATCGCCAGTGGCGTCGCCGCCTCGGACGGCAGGTGCCCGAACGTGCCCTCGCGCACGATGCGCACCGGCACCGCCACGCCTCCGACATCGGTGACCATCGAGCACAACCGGTCGGCCACCTGGTCGAAGTCCACGGTCTCCTCGACGGCATGGCTCAGCGTCTCGTGGACGATCGCGATCGAGCCGACGCGGCGCTCGGCCTCCTCGAGGGCGGTCTTGGCGTCGGGGGCGGAGGTACGCCTCGCCTGCAGGCGCAGGAGTGCGGCCACGGTCTGGAGGTTGTTCTTCACCCGGTGGTGGATCTCGCGGATCGTGACGTCCTTGGTGACCAGCTCGCGGTCGCGGCGCCGCAGGTCGGAGACGTCGCGGACGAGCAGCATGGCGCCGACCCTGGTTCCGGCCGGTCGCAGCGGGATGCTGCGCACGATCAGCGTCACCTCCTCCGACCCCACCTCGACGTCGCGTGAGGTGCGGCCACCGAGTACGGCGCTCAGCATCTCCTCGTCGGGTCGTCGCCGCGGCGGCACGAGGTCGCGGGTGAGGTCGGCCAGCACCTTGCCGGTCAGGTCGCCCTGCAGGCCGAGCCGGCGGTAGGCCGAGAGCGCGTTGGGGCTGGCGTACGCGACCCGGCCGCCGGCGTCGAGGCGGACGAACCCGTCGCCCACCCGCGGGGTGTCGGCGTGGTCGCTGCGCTGGCCGGGCTGGGGGAAGTGACCGCCCGCGATCATGCGGGTCAGCTCCCCCGCCGTCTGGACGTAGCTCAGCTCCAGGCGGCTCGGCGTGCGGATGCCGAGCAAGTTGGTGTTGCGCACGATGACCGCGACTACCCGCCCGCCGTGGGGCACGGGGATGACCTCGGCACGCACCGGCACCTCGTCGTTCCACTCCGGGTCGCCCTCGCGCACGATGCGTCCGGTGTCGAAGGCCTGGTCGACCATGCGCCGGCGTCCGACGGGGACGAAGGTGCCGAGCACGTCGTCGACGAGGGCCGTCGGACCGGTCGTGGGACGCACCTGGCCCCCCGCCCACCATCCCCTGCCCTCGCGGTCGGGCAGCCACAGCACGAGGTCGGCGAAGGACAGGTCGGCCAGGATCTGCCAGTCCGCCATGAGCATCTGCAGCCACCCCACGTCCCCGGCGTCGAGGTCGGTGTGGGCCTGGACCAGCTCGTGGAGAGAGGGCACCGGCCCAGCCTAGGGTTGATCACCGGCGGCTGGCAGGATGGGGCGCATGTCCTCGGGATACTGGCAGCAGGTGCAGCGAGCCGGCTTCCGGGTGCCCGACGACCGTGGGCTCGGCGACCTCACCAGCGAGCTCACGGTGATGCTCGGCTCGAACGACCCGGCCGTCCGCGACGGGACCGCCTACCCCGCCCTCGCCACCTGGATCGAGCGCGGCGTCTACGACGACCTCCTGGTGGGTCTCGGTGACGGGATGGTCGCCGGGCTGCTCACGGGACTCGGCGAGCGGGACACCGACACCGTCTTCCGACGCAGCTTCAGTGCCCTGGTGCTCGCCGAGTGCCTGCGTCGCGACAACGCCCACCACCTGGTGCCCGCCACGCGCATCCTCGACTGGGGAGACCGGCTGGCCACGTGGTTCCTGCGCGAGCGCGACACACGCGGCCACGTCGCCGGCAAGGGCTGGGCCCACGCCATCGCCCACGGGGCGGACGCGTTGGGCGTGCTGGCGGACTCCCCGCACCTGGCCGGCGCGGAGCTCGCCGTGCTGCTCGACGTCATCGCCGAACGAGTCCTCGTGCCCGGCACCCCACCCCTGCTGTCAGGAGAGCCCGACCGGCTCGCGGCCGCGGTGATGCACCTCCTGCGCCGCAACGTCCTGGGCCTCGAGACGCTGGAGTCCTGGGTCGGACGCCTGGCGGCGGCCGCGGACGCCCACGACCCGTCGATCGACGGCGACCCGTACGTCGCCACCCACAACGCCCAGACGCTGCTGCGCTCGCTGTTCGTCTCGCTCTCGCTGGCACCCGACCCTCCGCAGGTCCGCCCCGACCTGCTCCTGGTGCTCGTCGACGCGCTGCGCGGCTCGAACGCACCCTTCCTGGCGACCCCGCACCGCCGTTAGTGCAACCCGGAGTTACCTTCTGCCCCCGGGGGCCGACCGGAACGACTAGCCTGCCGCCATGACTGACATCACCGGGCACAGCGGGGAGCTGGCCGTCCACGTCGCTCGCGCCCACGGCGTCGAGACCATGTTCACCCTCTCGGGCGCCCACGTGTTCCCGATGTACGACGGCGCGGTCAAGGCCGATCCCCCGATGCGGCTGCTCGACGTGCGCCACGAGCAGACCGCGGCGTTCGCTGCCGAGGCGACCGGCAAGCTGACGCGCGTGCCCGGCCTGGCCGTCCTGACCGCGGGTCCCGGTGTCACCAACGGCATCAGCGCGATCGCCCAGGCGCAGTTCGGCGGGTCGCCGATGGTGGTCGTGGGCGGTCGTGCCCCGCAGAACCGCTGGGGCACCGGCGCCCTGCAGGAGATCGACCAGCCCCCGCTGATCGCCCCCATCTCCAAGTCGGCCCGCACCCTGATGACCGCCGCCGACGTGGCGCCCGGCCTCGACGAGGCGTTCACGCTCGCCCGCTCGTCGCACCGCGGCCCGGTCTTCGTCGACGTGCCGATGGATGAGTTCTTCAACTCCGCCACCTCGCCCGCCCCCGCGGCGCGCGCCGAGCGCCTCGAGCCCGACCCGGAGGCCGTCGCCGCCATCGCGCGCCTGCTCGCCACCGCCAGCCGGCCGGTGCTGATCCTCGGCACCGACGTGTGGGCCGACGGCGCCGAGGACGCCGCCCTGCGGTTCGTGCAGGACCTCGGCATCCCGACGCTGACCAACGGCATGGGTCGCGGCATCATCCCCGGCGGGCACCCGCTGCTGGTCACCAAGGCCCGCGGCGCAGCCCTCAGCGGCGCCGACCTGGTGGTCGTCGTGGGCACGCCCCTCGACTTCCGCCTGGGCTACGGCGTCTTCGGTGGCCCCGACAAGAACCCCAGCGGCGCGTTCGCCCGCGTCGTGCACGTCGCCGACTCCCCGGGACAGGTGAGTGGTCACGCAGACCTGACGGCGAGCGTCTCCGGTGACCTGACCACGGTGTTCGACCAGCTGCAGAAG
>JAJPEO010000375.1 GCA_021166815.1 Nocardioides sp. | reverse complement strand
GGTGCCGTACTGGTTGGGGCGGTACGGGCCGCGAAGCTGGTCGGCGATCGACCAGATGAAGCTGCCGAGCGTGCTCACGTAGTTCCTCACTGCAGACGACGAAGGATCTCCTTCATCTTGTCCCATCGAATCCTGTGACGTCGTGCAAACGACAGGACGAGGTCGCTCAGCGACGGCTGGGAGCCTGCGGCATACTCGTCCGCGGGGTTAGAAGTCAGGTCGGAACTACAGCGGGGTTGTCCCGAGGGTTATCCCGACTGTAATTCCGACCCCCCGCCCCCGTGGCGCAATGGATAGCGCAACGGCCTTCTAATCCGTGGGTTGCAGGTTCGAGTCCTGCCGGGGGCGCGTGGATCTCTGCTTCTTCACCCTCGACGACGACACCCTCATCCCGACCGACCTGGCTCGCAGCCTGTGGTCGGAGAACCAGATGCACGGCGTGGCGATCAGTGGCGCCCTGGCGCGCGGCATGGAGCACGCGATGACGCGCGAGGATCTTCGCCCGGCGCGCTGGACCGTCGACCTGTTCATGCCGGCGACGATGGATCCGGTCACGGTGGAGACCTCGGTGCTGCGCGAGGGCTCTCGACTGGCGCTGGTGGAGTCGCGCCTCGTCCAGGACGGCCAGATGCGCGCCCGGGCGACCGCGGTGTGGCTGCGCCCGAGCGAGGACCCCGACGGCACGGTCTGGCGCCCCACCGACCTGCCCACGCCTCCTCCGGTCGACGTCGTCCCCCCGATGACGGGACCGGACATCCCGTGGTTCCGCAGCGACATCGGCTGGGCCCAGGACTTCAAGGCCCACCAGAACGCCGGTCGCCACGAGAGCTGGACCTACGTCGTCCCCGTCGTGAAGGACGAGGAGCCCACGCCGTTCCAGTCCGTGGCCGCGGTCGCCGACTCCACGAGCATGGTGTGCAACTGGGGCGACAAGGGCGTGCAGTACATCAACACCGACATCACCCTCTCCCTCGCCCGCCTGCCGCAGGGGCTCGAGATCGGCCTGCGCGCGGAGCACTGGACGGGCGAGGACGGCATCGCCGTCGGCGTGTGCACCGTCCACGACCGCGCGGGCGCGATCGGGCACTCGATGGTCACGGCGCTGAGCAACGCCAAGCGCACGGTCGACTTCCAGAAGCACGACTTCGACGACGAGGGCAACCGCACCTCGCGGGTGTGAGCGCCGACACGCGGCGCGCCTCCCCGATCCGCAGGCCCGGGCCGGTCACCATCGACCCACGGACCTGCGGAGTATGAGACCGCAGGTCCGATCGCGTCTCAGGCGCCGTCGACGTAGGCGTCGATCTCGCCCAGGATCCGCGCCTTCACGTCCTCAGGGGCGAACGAGGCCCGTACGGCGTTGCGTGCCAGGTCGGCCACCCCCTGCTCGTCGAGACCGAGCATCCCGGCCGCGACCTCGTACTCGCGGTTGAGCGACGTGGCGAACATCGGCGGGTCGTCGGAGTTGATCGTCACCGGCACGCCCGCCTGCACGAAGGTGTGCAGCGGATGGTCCTCGAGGCGCTCGACGGCCCGCGTGGCGAGGTTGGAGGTCGGGCAGACCTCCACGGTGATGCCGTGCTCGGCGAGGTGCGCGAGCAGGGCCGGGTCGTCGGCGGCGGAGCAGCCGTGGCCGATGCGCTGGGCCCCCAGCAGCCGAACCGCGTCCCAGACCGTCTGCGCGCCGGTCGTCTCCCCCGCATGGGGCACCGAGTGCAGGCCGGCGGCCGAGGCCATGCGGAAGTGGCGCTCGAACTGCGGCCGGGGCACGCCGATCTCGGGTCCGCCCAGGCCGAAGCCGACCAGGGCATCGGTGCGGTGTTCCAGCGCGTACGCCAAGGTCGCGTCGGCAGCCTCCACGCCGAGCTCGCCGGGGATGTCGTAGATCCACCGGAGCACGAGGCCGAAGTCACGCTCCGCGGCGACCCGCGCGTCCTCGATGGCCTCGGTGTAGCCCTCGATGGGGATGCCACGGATCACCGACGTGTGCGGGGTGCAGGTGAGCTCGGCATAGCGCAGGTTCTGGCCCTGTGCCATCTCCCTGGCGACCTCGTAGGTCAGGGTCCGGACGTCCTCGGGCGTGCGCACCAGGTCGACCACGGCGAGGTAGACGTCGATGAAGTGGGCGAAGTCGGAGAACTGGAAGAACTCCGCCAACGCCTCGGGGTCAGTCGGCACCGGGCTGCTGGGGTGGCGCAGCGCCAGCTCCTGCACGATGCGCGGGCTGGCCGAGCCCACGTGGTGGACGTGGAGCTCGGCCTTCGGCAGCCCTGCGACGAACTCGGAGAGGTTCACTTCTGGAGCAGCTCGACCAGCTTCTGG
This sequence comes from Nocardioides sp., assembly GCA_021166815.1. Lineage (GTDB taxonomy): Bacteria > Actinomycetota > Actinomycetes > Propionibacteriales > Nocardioidaceae > Nocardioides. Next base: position 3,085 of record JAJPEO010000375.1, on the reverse strand, counting down.
CCGTCCGCGTCCTCGCCGTTGATGCGGATGGTCGGGGTGGCGTTGACGCCGTCCTTGGACATCTGGTCGGTGGCGTTCTTGATCCACTGGTCGTAGACCTTGTCCTCGATGCCCGGACGGATGTCGGCCTCCACCGCGCCGGCCTGGACCGCCCGGTCGATCAGCTCGTCGTCCTCGAAACCGGCACCGCCCTCGCCGGGCTGATTGGCGTACAGGTCGTCGTGCAGCTTGAGGAAGGCATCGGGCCCGGCCTCCTCCAGCACCACGAGCAGCGCGTTCATCGCCCGCGAGGAGTAGTCGTTGGTCGAGGCGCGGTCGAGGAAGGACACCATGCGGTAGTCGACCCTGATCCGGCCCTCGGCGATCGCCGCGGCGACCTGCTCACCGACCTGGGTCTCCAGGCTGGCGCACGCCGGGCACTGGAGGTCCTCGTAGATGGTGACGGTGTCGGGTGCCCCGGGGTCACCGACGACGACGCCGAAGCCGTCGATCTCGCCGGCGATCTCGCCGTTGGCGGCGATGGTCGGCTCGTCCTTGGCGTTCTTGCCGGTGTCGTCCTTGGCGTTCAGCGCGAAGTAGAGCAGGCCGATGATGACCAGGACCACGGCACCGACGGCGCCGCCCACCATCAGGTTGCGCTTGCGCTCGGCGGCCTGCTGCGCCTTGAGCGCCTCCGCGGCTCGCTGCGCACGCGCGGCACGGCGTTCAGGCGTGTTCTTCGACATGGACGTTCCTCTCGTCACAGCTCAGGTCGGATGTGCTGCGGAACAGCAGCCGGTCCAGGGCCCACTTCGATCGGGGGCGCACCACGAGCCACCCCGACAATGCCAGAAGTCCCACGTCACGGGCGATGTCCCAGGGGTACTTCGACTCCGCCTCGGCGTCGTACCCACCACCGCCGAAGCAGCCGCAGTCGATCTGCAGGCCCCTGGCCCAGGCCGAGGCGATGCCGATGATGAAGGCGATGAACAGCAGCGCCGACACCACCGACGCGAAGCGGGTGAGCACACCCAGGACCAGCAGCAGACCGATGGCGACCTCGATGGCCGGCAGCAGGTGCCCGACGGTGGGTACGACGGCTTCGGGGAGCAGGTCGTAGGCGCGCACGGCCCGGACGCTCGAGGCCGGGTCGGGAAGCTTGAGCGCGCCGGCCACCAGCCAGACGCCCCCGGTCACCAGTCGCGCAACGAGCCCGATCCAGTCCTTCATGGCCCAGAGCCTAGGCGGGCGCCCTGAAGTTCGACTGAGAAGGTGGCGTGACGGACGTCTCACCGACTCCGCTGGGTAGGGTGGTCGGCCGTGAGCGACAGACTGGTGTGGATCGACTGCGAGATGACCGGGCTCGACCTGGGTGCCGACGCCCTGATCGAGGTGGCGGCCCTGGTGACCGACTTCGACCTCAACGTCCTGGGTGACGGCGTCGACGTCATCATCAAGCCCCCGGCCGAGGCGCTGGAGCAGATGATCGAGTTCGTGCGCGACATGCACGACAAGTCCGGCCTGCTCGCCGAGCTCGAGAAGGGCGTCACCCTCGCCGAGGCCCAGGACCAGGTCCTCGCCTACGTCCGCGAGCACTGCTCCGTCGGGAGCCGCCCGCCGCTCGCCGGCAACACCGTCGGCACCGACCGGGCCTTCATCGCCCGCGACATGCCCGACCTCGAGTCGTTCCTGCACTACCGCATCGTCGACGTCTCCTCCATCAAGGAGCTCTCCCGGCGCTGGTACCCCCGTGCCTACTTCGCGGCTCCGGCCAAGCGCGGCAACCACCGCGCCCTGGCCGACATCCAGGAGAGCATCGAGGAGCTGCGCTACTACCGCGAGGCGGTGTTCCTCCCTCCGCCCGGCGTCGACAGCGCGACCGCCAAGGAGATCGCGGCACGCCATGCCGGCTCGCTGACCGGTCTCACCGGCGCGGCGGAGCCGGGTGCCGATGCGGAGTCTGGGAGCTGAGTGTCCTACACTTCTCGTCGTCCTCACGGATTCCGTGAGGCATGGTGGGTATAGCTCAGCTGGTAGAGCGCCGCGTTGTGGTCGCGGATGTCGCGGGTTCAAGTCCCGTTACTCACCCCAACCAGATCGAGCCCCTGACCTGCAGAGATGCGGTCAGGGGCTCGACTGCTCCCGGCGCGTGCCGCGCGATTCGGCACCCGCGAGGTCGCACGGTGGCTAGGGTCGGACCGTGGTGTTCAGGAAGCGTGCCGACGGCACCGAGGTCACCGACCTGCCCGGACTGCGACGGGTCGTGCCGTACGTCATGCCCACGCGCACCGAGTCGATCGTCTACTTCTCGCAGCGCATGGAGGTCGACGCGCTCCTGGCCTGGCTCGAGGACGCGAACCGCGACCGTGCGCCCGCCGACCGGCTGACCCTCTTCCACGTCTTCCTGACCGCGATCGCACGCACGGTGCGGCTACGACCCGAGGTCAACCGCTTCGTCGTCGGCCGCCGCACCTACCAGCACAAGGACATCAGCATCTCCTTCATCGTCAAGAAGGCGATGACCGACGAGGCGGTCGAGTCGGAGGTCAGGCTCGTGTTCACCGGCCGCGAGAGCGTCGAGGACGTACGCCGCATGGTGGGCGAGGCCGTCCACGACGGGCGCGGTGAGCAGCACCGCGGCGGCGACGACCGGCTCATCGACTTCTTCGTGTCGTGGCCGCGTCCGCTGCTCAACGCCGTCGCGGGACTCATCCGCTTCCTCGACTACCACAACGCCCTGCCGGCCCGGTTGGCCTCGGCGATCCCGCTCTACACCAGCGTCTACGTCGTCAACGCCGGGTCGATCGGCATCGACCCTCCCTTCCACCACCTCTACGAGCTCGGCAGCGCCAGCGCCTTCGTCTCGCTCGGCCGGGCGACCCGCCAGCCGGTCGTCGACGCTGACGGGCAGGTCGTCGCCCGCTGGGTCCTCGACGTCGCCCACACCCTCGACGAGCGCGCCACGGACGGCTTCTACTTCGCCAAGACCGCCGAGGTCATCCGCCGCCTGGTCGAGGAGCCCGACCTGCTCGCCCAACCGGACGTCACCGTGGACGAGCTCGTCCCCGTCTGGCCCCCGCGGCGGTGACCGTGGCTGCGGACGCCG
>JAJPEO010000374.1 GCA_021166815.1 Nocardioides sp. | reverse complement strand
GCGCGTCGGCCAGGCTGGCCGACGGCTGGTGCCCGTCACGGGCCACCACGTGGGCGACGATGCGCTGGCCGAGGTCGTCGTCGGGGACGCCGACGACGGCACACTCCGCCACGGCCCGGTGGCCGAGCAGCGTGGACTCGATCTCGCCGGCGCCGATGCGCCACCCACCCGACTTGATGAGGTCGACCGACTCGCGGCCCACGATGCGGTGCGCGCCGTCCGGGGCGATGACCGCGACGTCGCCGGTGCGGAACCAGCCGTCCTCGGTGAACGCCTGGCTCGTCGCGTGGGGGCGGATGAGGTAGCCGTCGAACAGCGTCGCCCCGCGCACCTGGAGGTGGCCCACGCTCTCGCCGTCGTGGGGGACCGGTGCCCCGGCGTCGTCCACGAGTCGCGTCTCGACGCCCGCCACGGGCACGCCCACCCAGCCGGCGCGACGTTCCCCGTCGGCCCGGGTGGCGACGGTGATCAGGCTCTCACTCATGCCGTAGCGCTCGACCACCTCGTGGCCCGTGAGCTCGCGCAGCCGCTCGAACACCGGCACCGGCAGTGCCGCGGACCCCGAGACGAGGAGCCGCGCGGAGGACAGACGACGGGCGATCTCGGGGCGCTCGGCGATGCGCGACCAGATCGTCGGCACCGCGAAGTACATCGTCGCGCCCTGCTCGGCGGCCGAGGCGTAGGCCTCGGGAGCACCGGACCCGACGTGGACGAGGCTGCCGCCGGTGGCGAGCGGGCCCAGGACCCCGAGGACGAGGCCATGCACGTGGAAGAGGGGCAGGCCGTGGGCCAGCACGTCGTGCGGAGACCACCGCCAGGCCGCGGCCAGGGCGTCGATGTCGGCACGCACCGCCCGGCGCGACAGCACGACGCCCCTGGGGAGCCCGGTGGTGCCGGAGGTGTAGAGGACGAACGCGGTGCGCTCGGGCGGCACCGGCCGCACGGCCGCCGGCCAGGCGCGGGCGCTCGTGTCGACCTCCACGCGCGGCAGTCCGAGGGGGTCGGACTCCGGCCACTCGCCCAGCCATGCCTGCGGGGTGGAGTCGGTGAGGACGTGGCGCAGCTCCGCCGTGCCCGAGTCGGGAGCGACCGGCACCACCTCGACCCCGGCGGTGAGGGCGGCCATCACCCCGACGACGGTGCGCATCGTGGGTCGCGCCAGGACGGCGACGCGGGTGTACGGGCTGCCCTCCAGCTGCCGGACGGCTGCCTCGGTCGCCCCGTAGAAGTCCTGCTGGGTCAGGCGCTCTCCCGCGATCGCCACGAATCGGTCCCGGGAGCCGATCATCCCGTCACTGATCACGGTGCGGGTGCCTCGCCCGTCATCTTCTCCACGTCGAGGGCGGCGTCGAGCTCGGCCTCCGTCAGCTCGCCCCGGTCGAGGTAGCCCATGGCGATCACCGTGTCGCGGATGGTGGCGCCGTCCTTCATGGCCTGCTTGGCGACCTTCGCTGCGGCCTCGTAGCCGATGTGGCGGTTGAGCGGGGTGACCACGCTCGGCGAGGACTCGGCGTACGCACGCATCCGCTCGGTGTCGGCCGTGATGCCGTCGATGCAGCGCTGTGCGAGGAGGGTGGTGCTGGTCGAGAGGATGCGGATCGACTCGAGCAGGTTGCGCGCCATCACCGGCATCATCACGTTGAGCTCGAAGTTGCCGGCCGCGCCTGCCCACGCGATCGTCGCGTCGTTGCCGACGACCTGGGCGCACACCATCAGCGTCGCCTCGGGCAGCACGGGGTTGACCTTGCCCGGCATGATGCTCGACCCCGGCTGCAGGTCGGGGAGGTGGATCTCCGCGAGGCCGGTCGTCGGTCCGCTCGACATCCAGCGCAGGTCGTTGCAGATCTTGGTGAGGCCGACCGCGAAGGTGCGCAGCGCCCCGCTGAGCTCCACGAGGGAGTCGCGGGTGCCCTGGGCCTCGAAGTGGTTGCGCGCCTCCGTGAACGGCTGGCCCGTACGCCGCCCCAGCGCCTCGATCGCCTTGGCGGCGAAGGCGGGCGGGGTGTTGATGCCGGTGCCGACCGCCGTCCCGCCGAGCGGCAGCTCGCGGACGCGCGGCAGGACGGCCTCGAGGCGCTCGGCGCCCAGTCGCACGGTGGCGGCGTACCCGCCGAACTCCTGGCCCAGCATGACCGGGGTGGCGTCCATGAGGTGGGTGCGCCCGGACTTCACCACGCGCGCGAACTCGTCGGCCTTGCGCTCCAGCGACCCGGCCAGCACGTCGAGGGCGGGGAGGAGGTCGTCGACCACGGCGAGCGCTGCGGCCACGTGGATGGAGGTGGGGAAGGTGTCGTTGCTGCTCTGGGAGGCGTTGACGTGGTCGTTGGGGTGGACCTCCACGCCGGCTCGTGCCGCGAGGGAGGCGATCACCTCGTTGGCGTTCATGTTGCTGCTCGTGCCCGAGCCGGTCTGGAAGACGTCGAGCGGGAAGTGGTCGAGGTGCGCGCCACCGGCGACCTCGTCCGCCGCGGCGACCACCGCGTCGCGCTGCTCGGCCGTGATGACCTCGAGGTCCGCGTTGGCCATCGCGGCGGCAGCCTTCACGTGGGCGAGCGCCTGGACGTGGCGTGGCTCCAGCGTGGAGCCGCTGATCGGGAAGTTCTCGATGGCGCGTTGGGTCTGGGCCCGCCACAGCGCATCGGCGGGAACCTCCACCTCGCCCATGGAGTCGTGCTCGATGCGTGTCTCGTTCACCCGCTCGACGCTACTCCCCCCGGAGCGACCCTGCCGGGAGCAGCCATGCCTCGGGCGCTGGCTCCGCAGCCGTGGCCGTCGGTGAGCCCGTCACCGGGTCAGGGTCGGGCCGCCGCATGCGCCCCCAGGTT
>JAJPEO010000368.1 GCA_021166815.1 Nocardioides sp. | reverse complement strand
GAGCGGCGGTCGCTTCGGCGATCCAGCCGTTGAGCCGCTCGAGCGACGACTCGCTCGCGATGGTCACGGGATAGCCGTCCGCGAACGCCGTGTGGTCGCCCGGCTCGGAGAAGAGCGGGTTCAGGCCGCGGCTCGCCGGGTCGTGGCACCACACGAGCCGGAGGTCGTCGCGCCCGACCGCGGAGCGCAGCCAGTCATGGGCCTGCGCGGACGCCTCCACGGCCCGCAGGTCGTGGCGGTGCAGGCGCACCCCCACCTCGCGGCCGGTGGGCAGCCCTTCGTCGAGGTCCGGAACTCCAGGAGCGCGCAAGCGCAAGGCCGAGGACACCTCGGGAGACGTACGGGGAGTGTCGGCCGCGATGGTGAGCAGGCGACTCTCCTCACGTGCCGACACGAGCACGCCGTCGCCATCGACGACCATCCACGACCGGTCGTCGGCGAGTCCGCGGCGCAGCACCTCGGCGCTGGGCACCGGGCGGGTCGCCCCGGACTTGAGAGGGTGGACGTTGAGCTCGGTCAGTCGCACCCGTTCAGTCGCCCTTGCCCCCGCCGAACATGATCTCGTCCCAGCTGGGGACCGAGGCACGCCCACGGCGTCGCGACTTGCGGCCGGAGGGCTCCTGCCGCTGCTGCGCGGTGGCCTGGTCGTCCTCGACCTGGTCTTCCCCCGACGGGGTGCCGTCGGTGGGGGTGGCGTCGGCGGGCGCGGAGAAGTGGTCGGCGGTGATCTCGAGCGTCGTCTCGTTGGGGCTGACCTCGTGGTCGTCGGTCGCCGGCGCCTCAGCGGCCGGCTGCGAGGCGCTGCCCGTCACCATCTCGATGGCGTCGGCGCCCAAGGGGAGCTCGTCGGCGGACACCGCGCTCAACCGCCTCTGCCGAGCGGCTGCGAGGTCATCGAGAGGGGTCTCCTCGACCACCGCAGGGGTCGTGACGTCCGGGGCGGCGGGGGCGTCGGCGATGTCGCCCACGAGCCACCGGGCGTCGTCGTCGTCGATGGTGACGAAGTTGCCGCGCATGTCGAAGGAGTACGTCGCGGTGCCGCTGCGGGGGCCGCTGGAGAATGCGCCGGTGAGGGTCCACCGGCCGTCCTCGCGTCGCCAGGCGTCCCACTCCACCGAGTCCGGGTCGACGTTGTGCTGGCGCAGCTGGGCCGCCACCGCCTCCCCGAGCGTCCGGGCGCCGTGGTCGCCGCTGCGCCGTCGCACGGACGACAGCTGGGCACGCTCGGCGACGTGGGCTCGCTCGGCCAGCACGGGAGCCGCGAAGGGCATGATCTTGTCCACACTGGTCCCGGCGGCCTGGGCCACGACCTCGGGGGGTTCCCCAGCGCGGATGAGGGCCTGGATGTCGCGGGGACGGAGGGCTGATTCCATCTGGATCTCCAACTGGCCGTTGCGGTCAGGCTCGCCCCGGAGGGCCAGACGAAGTCGTGCGTCGATGGCCAGGGTGTAGGTCTTGCCCGACTCGTCCTTGAGCAGCAGGTGGCCACCGTCGTTGCTGCGTCCGAAGAACGTCAGCTTCGCCATGACCTGCCTGCTCCTGTGCGTGGTGGCCGACTTGCCGGTGGGCTGCCGGTTTGTGCGAGCCTACGCCAGCCGGCACGCCGCGGCCCGCTACCGGTACGGCGTGCCCGCGGTGGATTGCCGGGCGCTGGACGGACGGCGTGCCCTAGCCTGCTGCCGTGCCGCCCCAGGAGCTCGCCACCACGCTGGTCGTCCTCGACCTCGTGGGCATCTTCGCCTTCGCCGTCTCCGGCGCGCTGGTGGCTGCCCGCAAGCACCTCGACCTCTTCGCGGCCCTGGTCCTCGCCACCGTCACGGGACTTGGTGGGGGCTTCGTCCGCGATGTGCTCATCGGGGCGACGCCGCCGGCGGCTCTCGCGGACTGGCGCTACCTGCTGGTCCCCGTGGCCGCGGGCCTGCTCACCTTCGTGTTCCACCCGACCGTGGGGCGCCTCGAGCGGATCGTGACGATCTTCGACGCCTTCGGCTTGGCGCTCTTCTGCGTCACCGGCGCGCTCAAGGCCGTGTCCTACGGGCTGGGGCCCGTGCCGGCCGCACTGATGGGCCTGGTCACCGCCGTGGGCGGGGGCATGATGCGCGACGTCCTCGCGGGCCGGGTCCCGGTCATCTTCGAAGGGGTCCTGTACGCCACCCCCGCGCTCGCGGGCGCGATCGTGGCGGTGCTGCTGGACCGCACCGACCTCGACCTCCTCGTCGTGGCGGGGGCCGGGTTCGGCACCGCCCTGGCGTGGCGCGGCCTGGCCCTCGTGCGGGGCTGGCAGGCTCCGATGCCGCGGGGCCCGGCCAACGTCTGAGCCGGGGTTCAGTCGCCCAGCACCCGGCGCAGGTAGGGGTTGGCGAAGACGCGGTCGGGATCGAGGCGCTCGCGCATGGCCCGGAAGTCCTCCCACCGGTCGTACACGCCCGCGAGGTCCGCGGCTGTCATGGTGTGCAGCTTGCCCCAGTGGGGTCGCCCACCCGCAGCGCGCAGGATCGGCTCGATGCCGGCGAAGTAGTCGGTGTGGTCGGTGCCGGCGGCGGTGTGGAAGGCCAGGTAGAGGGTCTCGCGACCGTGCGCCGTCGACAGCGGGACGTCGTCGGGCCGGGCGGTTCGCACCTCGACCGGGAAGCTGATGCGCCAGTCGTGGGCGTCGATCACGCGGCGGCACTCCCGCAGGACGTCCAGCCCGACCTCGCGGGGGACGGCGTACTCCATCTCGCGGAACACCACGCGGCGCGGCGTGACGAACACCCGGTGGGCCAGGTCGCTGTAGGTGCGCTCGGACAGCGCCCTGCCCGTGACCTGGTTGACCGCCGGCACCGCTCGGGGCGCCCGGTCGAGAGCCTTGACCAGACCACCGAACACGGTGTTGGACAGGAACTCGTCCTCCCACCACGCCGCGAGGCGGCCGGGAGGCTGCTGCTCGCCTGGCTCGAGGGTGGTGCGGACGTTCTGCTTGACCATCGTGCGGTCGGTGTGGGGGAACCAGTACATGTCGACGTGGTGCGCGGCGGCCACGACCTCGTCGTGCCGCGCCAGCGCCTCGTCCCACCCCATCGGCTCCTCGTGGGCCTCGAGCACGAAAAGTGGCTCGACGCGGAAGGTCAGGCTGGTGAGGATGCCCAGCGCACCGAGCCCGACGCGGGCGATGTCGAGGACGTCGGGGTTCTCCTCGGGGGTGGCGCGCAGCAGCTCACCCGTGCCGGTGACCATCTCGAGGCCGGCGAGCTGTGCCGAGAGCCCCGCCGCCACGCCTCCGGTGCCGTGGGTGCCGGTGGAGGTGGCCCCGGCGAGCGTCTGCTCGGCGATGTCACCCATGTTGTGCAGCGAGAGGCCGAGCCGCTCGAGCGAGAGGTTCAGCTCCTTCAGCGGCGTGCCGGCGAGGGCCGTGACCGTCATCGCGGCGCGGTCGATCTCGACGACGCCGCTGAGCTCCTCGGGCCGCAGCAGGGTGTGCTCGGGAGCGGCGATGTCGGTGAAGGAGTGCCCACTGCCGGCCATCTTCACGCCGAGACCCGATGCGCGGGCACGATCGACCGCCTGGACCACGTCCTGGGCCGAGCGGGGTGCCGCCACACGATGGGCGGTCGCGCTCGCGAGGCCCGACCAGTTGCGCCAGAGGTTGCCGGAGACGGGTGAGCTCATGGCCGCAGGCTAGGGCACCGCGGGCTGCTGCACCGGGCGCGGACGGGCGAGCGCGGAGGTGACGACGGCGATCGCGGCGCCGGCCACTCCGCCGGCGAGCGCGACTGCGTAGGCGGCAGCCGGGCCGTGGTTGTCGGCCAGCACCCCCGCGAGCCAGGCTCCCGGGGCCACACCGGCGACCAGTCCGGTGTGGAGCACCGCGATCCCCTCGGTGAGGCGCCCCGGTGGGACGCGTTCCTCGACCATCGTCATCGCGGCGATCATGGTCGGGGCGATCGCCAGGCCCCCGACGAGCAGGGCCAGGGCCATGAGCCCCAGGGAGTCGACGAGCATCAGCGGGACCATGGCCACGGCCATGGCCGTCGCTCCGATCCGCAGGCGCACGGCCGGGCCGCGCTGCCAGCGCACGGCGCCCGTGACCAGACCGGCCACCAGGCTGCCGAGGGCCCAGACGGCCAGGAGGGGCCCGGCGGCCCAGGGCGCGCCCTCGACGTCCGCGAACGCGACGGTGGCCACCTCCGCCGCGCCGAAGAGGGCCCCGAGGGACAGGCACACCGCCGCCAGGGGGACGACCACCGGCCAGGGCATGGGCGCGTCGCCACGGGGGGTCCCGGCCGGACGCGGCGGCGGCTCGGTCGCGCGCTGGAGCGAGAGGGCCCACGTGCCGGCCAGGCCGAGCACCAGCGCGACGCCCAGGCCCGCGGCCGGGTGCCACGACGTCGCCAGCAGCGTCACGAGCACGGGGCCGAAGATGAAGACCACCTCGTCCAGCACCGCCTCCAGCGCATAGGCCGTCTGGACCTCGCTGGGCCGGGTGAGCACGTGGGACCAGCGGGTGCGCACGCACGCGCCGACCTGGGGGAGCGAGGCCCCGGCTGCCGCGGCGAAGGCGTATCCGGTCCAGGCCGCCCAGTCCTGCTCGACCGACACCATCAGCAGGCCCAGGGCCGCGGCGAAGACGGTGATGGCGACCGGGAGCACCCTGGACTGCCCCCAGCGGTCCACCCAGCGACCGTGCCACAGCGCCATCGTGGCCTCGGCGACGACGAAGGCGGCGGAGAGTGCGCCAGCGAGCCCGTACGAGCCCGTACGCATCGAGACCAGCAAGACGATGCCCAGGCCCGTCATGGAGATGGGCATGCGGCCGAGCAGGCCGGCGGCGCTGAAGGCCAGGGCCCCCGGTCGGGCCAGGACCCGGGTGTAGGAGTCGAGCATCAGCGAGATCGTAGGCCGATCTACGCTGGCGACATGAATCTCGCCAGCGGGCCCGATGTGACGCCGTACGACGCCGTGTTGATCCTCTCGTTCGGTGGGCCCGAGAAGCCCGACGACGTGGTGCCGTTCCTCGAGAACGTCACCCGGGGACGCGGCATCCCGCGCGAGCGCCTGGAGGAGGTCGGGGAGCACTACTTCCTGTTCGGCGGCAAGAGCCCGATCAACGACCAGAACCGCGCGCTCATCGCGGCGGT
>JAJPEO010000344.1 GCA_021166815.1 Nocardioides sp. | reverse complement strand
AGCGGCCGCAGGCAGCAGCGTGGGTGGGTGCTTGGTGACGCTTGGAGCCAAAAAAACCACACCAGACACACCCGTAACTGGGTTTCTGACGACCTACAGGCCTGTAGTTCGTCCGCGCCCTCGCCCGGAGGCGGAGGTCCGCGCGTGCGCGGGTAGATTTGGGCCCGTGGCCGACACCCCCTCCCGTACCCCCAGCCAGCTCGACACCGTGGCCGTGGCGGCCACCGATCCCGAGCGTGAGCAGCCGTGGGCCGACCTCGGCCTGAAGGCCGACGAGTACCAGCGCATCCGCGAGATCCTCGGGCGCCGCCCGACGGGCGCGGAGCTGGCGATGTACTCCGTCATGTGGAGCGAGCACTGCTCCTACAAGTCCACCAAGGTGCACCTCAAGCAGTTCGGCGAGCTCGCCCAGGAGACGCCGGCCGGCAAGATGCTCGCCGGCATCGGCGAGAACGCCGGCGTGATCGACATCGGCCAGGGCTACGCCGTCACCTTCAAGGTCGAGTCGCACAACCATCCGTCGTTCGTCGAGCCCTACCAGGGCGCCGCGACCGGTGTCGGCGGCATCGTCCGCGACATCCTCGCCATGGGCGCCCGTCCCGTCGCCGTCATGGACCCGCTGCGCTTCGGTCCCCTCGACGCCGAGGACACCGCGCGCGTGCTGCCGGGGATCGTGGCCGGCGTCGGCGGCTACGGCAACTGCCTGGGCCTGCCCAACATCGGCGGCGAAGCGGTCTTCGACGACACCTACCTCGGCAACCCGCTGGTCAACGCGCTGTGCGTGGGCGTGCTGCGCCACGAGGACCTCCACCTCGCCAAGGCCTCGGGCGTCGGCAACAAGGTCGTGCTCTACGGCGCCCGTACCGGCGGCGACGGCATCGGCGGCGTCTCGGTGCTCGCCTCGGAGACCTTCGACGCCGACGGGCCGGCCAAGCGGCCGAGCGTCCAGGTCGGCGACCCGTTCATGGAGAAGCTCCTCATCGAGTGCACCCTCGAGCTCTTCCAGGCCGGCGTCATCTCCGGCATCCAGGACCTCGGCGGCGCCGGCCTGTCGTGCGCGACCTCCGAGCTGGCCTCGGCCGGCGACGGCGGCATGCACGTCGACCTCGACCTGGTGCCGCTGCGCGAGCCCCTGGCGCCCGAGATGATCCTCATGAGCGAGTCGCAGGAGCGCATGATGGCGATCGTCGAGCCCGACGACATCGACGAGTTCATGGCGATCTGCGCCAAGTGGGACGTCGAGGCCGTCGTCATCGGCGAGGTCACCGACTCCGACCGCCTCGAGATCGACTGGCACGGCGAGCGCGTGGTGGACGTCCCTCCGCGCACCGTGGCCCACGACGGTCCCGTCTACCAGCGTCCGTACGCCCGCCCCGACTGGCAGGACGACCTGCAGGCCGACGGTGCGGAGGCGCTGGCGCGCCCGGCCTCCGGCGAGGAGCTGCGCGACACCCTGCTGCGGATGGTCGCGAGCCCCAACCTGTGCGACCGCTCGTGGATCACCGACCAGTACGACCGCTACGTCCAGGGCAACACCGTCCTGGCGCAGCCCTCGGACTCCGGCATGGTCCGCGTCGACCCCGACACCAACCTCGGGGTGTCCGTCTCCACCGACGCCAACGGCCGGTTCGCCAAGCTGGACCCCTACGCGGGCGCCCAGCTCGCCCTCGCGGAGTCCTACCGCAACGTCGCCACCGGCGGCGCCCAGCCGCTCGCGGTCTCCGACTGCCTCAACTTCGGCTCGCCCGAGGACCCCGACGTCATGTGGCAGTTCGCCGAGGCGTGCCGCGGGCTCAAGGACGCCTGCGCCGACCTGGGCATCCCGGTGACCGGCGGCAACGTCAGCCTCTACAACCAGACCGGTGAGACGGCGATCCTGCCGACGCCCGTCGTCGCGGTGCTGGGCGTCATCGACGACGTCACTCGTCGCATCCCCACCGGCTTCGCGGCCGCCGACGAGCAGGTCTTCCTGCTCGGCGAGACCCGCGAGGAGCTCTCCGGCTCGGAGTGGGCCCACGTCGTGCACGGCCACCTCGGCGGCCTGCCGCCGAAGGTCGACCTCGGCGCCGAGCGCGCGCTCGCCGAGCTGCTCCAGGCCGCGAGCCGCGACGGAGTGGTGACCAGTGCCCACGACCTCTCCGAGGGTGGCCTGGCCCAGGCCCTGGCCGAGTCGACCTTCCGCCACGGCGTCGGCGTCACGGTGTCGCTGGCCGATGTGGCCGGGGGCGACGCGTTCGTCGCGCTGTTCTCCGAGTCGGCCGCGCGGGCGATCGTGACCACCGCCGACGCCGACGCACTGGTGGCCCTCGCCGCCGAGCACGGCGTACCCCTCACGGCCATCGGTCGCACCGGCGGCGACGCGATCGCCGTCGAGGGCCAGTTCGAGGTGCCGGTCGCGGAGGCCCGTACGGCCTGGGAGGCGACCCTGCCCGACGCCCTGGGCTGAGCGCTCGGGCCAGGTCGGCTCAGCCCAGCCCCGCCAGGAGCTGGGCGAGCAGGATCTTGCTGATCATCGCGGCGGGGTAGACCAGCGCGTAGCCGATGCCGACGCGCAGGTCGCCGCTCGTCTGCTCGGTGGCGTACGCCAGCACCGCGGGCTGGGTCTGGGCGCCTCCGAGCATGCCGGCGCTCTGGCGCGGAGCGCTGCCCGCGAGCCCGGCCAGCACCAGCAGGAGCACGGCAGCCAGCGAGGTGACGACGAGGCCGAGCAGTGCCACCTTCCAGCCCAGGGGCGAGGTCACCGCACCGGTGAACCTGCCTCCGGCCGTGGTGCCGGCGTAGGCCAGGAACGTGATCATCCCGAAGGTGGACAGAGAGCTCGCGGCGCCGTGGGGCATGGATGTCACCAGCGGGCCCACCCGGCCCAGGCGGCCGAAGAGCAGTCCGACGAGCAGGGTGCCGGCGGCCACGCCGAGCGTGAAGCCCCCGCCGGGCAGCGGGATCGGCACCAGCCCGACCAGGACGCCGAGGGTGAGCCCGACCGCCAGGCCGCTGGGGTTGATGTCGGACACGCCCCGCTCGGAGTCGCCCAGGTGCCGGCCGACCTCGGCGATCCGGTCGCTGGGCGCGATCACCCGGACCCGGTCGCCCATCTGCACGACGAGGTGGGAGTGGGCGACCATGTCGACGTCGCCGCGGCGCACGCGGCTCGCGGTCGCGCCGTAGCGGTCGAGCCGGAGCTGGTCGACGGTGTGGCCGGCCAGCGCCGAGTTCGAGACCGTGATCCTGCGGTAGTCGAGGTCGTGGCGGTCGACCACGATGTTGTGCGAAGAGCGGTGGCCCAGCTCCTCGGTGACCCGGTCGACGAGCTCGCGCGGTCCCACCACGGTGACGAGGTCGCGGGGACCGACCTCGACGAGGTCGTCGGCGATCTCGGCAGGGCTGGCGGCGTGACGGTGCTTGACGCGGGTGAAGGCGACCTGCCCGTGGTGGCGCTCGCGCAGCTCCCCGAGTGTCACCGGCTCGGCCCGGTCCACCCGGATCGTCTGGTGCACGAGCGGCTCACTCGCGGGCGCGTCGCTGTGGCGCCGCAGCACCCATGCGGCCGCGAGCATCATCCCGACGACCCCCCACAGGTAGGTGATCGAGTAGCCGATGGTCGGACCGCTGTCGCCACCTGCCTGCTCGGTCGCCGCGGCGAGGGCAGGGGTGTTGGTGAGCGCCCCCGCGAACGCGCCGGCGACCGTGGGCGCCTCGAGCCCGAGCAGCCGGCCCACCACCGCCGCGGCCCCGGCGACGACGCCGAGGACCACGACCACCCCGGCCATCAGCCGCCAGCCGGTGCGCAGCGAGCCGAAGAACGTCGGCCCGCCGATCACGCCGACGGTGTAGGTGAACAGCACCAGGCCCAGGATCCCGACGGGCTCCGGCAGCTCGAGCGGGTGTCCCTGCGCCGTGCCGAGGGCGGACACGCCGAGCGCCGCGAAGAGCACGGCAGCCGGCCCTACCGGCACGCCCAGCACGCGC
>JAJPEO010000279.1 GCA_021166815.1 Nocardioides sp. | reverse complement strand
TGGTCGTGCCAGAGTCGCGTGCGGTTGCTGGCGAACGAGCCCCCGAAGGGGGCCGCGAGAAGCCACGTGCCGAGGACCAGCACGGGCCGTACGGCGATCCCTGACTCCACCGAGGCGAGCAGCTCACGGCCGGCTCCGATGATCGTGAAGGGGAACGCGGTGAGCCACGGCTCGGGCAGCATCAGCTGGTCGACGTGGCGCAGCAGCGGGGCTGCCGAGACCAGCTGGATCCCGGAGGCCACGGCCACCCCGAGCTCGCGTGAGGCCCGGGAGAGGACCACCGCCAGCGCAGAGCTGGCCAGGGCGGCCAGGGCCGCGGCCGACAGCTCGAGCCACCAGGGGGCCCCCACGCCCAGCGGGGGCACGACGGCGACGAGGGCGCCGACGAGCAGCGACCCACCGGTCATGGCGACCGCGAGGCGCGGGGCCGTGGGGATCGGCCGGCCGCGCGCCCAGGCGCCGACGACGTGGGTCAGGCCGACGAAGAAGCCGCCGACGCAGGCCACGAGGGCGGCGTCGTCGACCTGCTCGGCCTTGCCCTCGCGGCCCTCGGCGGTGGCGTCGACCACGCTGGTCTTGCGACCGCGGGCGTGCTCGAGGACCTCGATGCGCGCCACGACCCCTGCGACCAGGTCGCGGTCGCGGCTCCGGTCGACGAGCACCTCGTCGGTGGACCGGCCCAGGTCGACGAGGACCACGGCGACCACGTCTCCGTCGGCGAGCGCACGGCGTGCCTGTGCCTCGTCGTCGTACGACACCGGCCGGACGTGGTCCTCGTCCCGGCCGTAGGCCGAGACCAGCATGTCGGAGACGAGCCCCGGGGCCACGACCGCGACGGGGGCGTCGTGGGGCCGGTCGGCGCCGGGTGACCAGGCCAGCAGCCCCAGCAGCGCGAGCAGGATCGCGGCGAACGCGGCCACGCCCGTCCACCGCACCGCTGCCCACGACATGGCCCGATTGTCTCGTGGACCGGTGACGACCCGTGGCCGGACCCCTCGAACGCCTCATCACGCCTCGCTCCCTGAGGTGCGAACGCCAGCGAGGGCGCCTTTCGCTCCCTGAGGTGCGAGGAGCGCCAGCGACGAGCCTCGAAGGGCTCCGGCCTAGTGGCCGACCAGCTTCTTGAGCCGCTCGTCGGTCTTGGCGACGAGGGTCGCCCGGTCGGAGGTGCCGCGCATCTCGACGATCTTCTCGTTGCCGGGGATGACGTGCACCGGGCCGTCGGCCAGGTGGGCCAGGCCCTCACGGGCGACGTCGGCGGGCTCGGAGACGACCAGGCCGGGGATGTCGAAGTTGAGGCCGGCGCGCTGCATGGCGGGAGTGCGCGTGACGCCGAGGACGAGCTCGAGCACGTCGACGCCGTGGTCGCGGAGCTCCACCCAGAGCCCCTCGGCGAAGATGCGGCCGAAGGCCTTCACCGCGCCGTAGATCGCCTCGTGCGAGGCGCCGACGTAGCCGGCCAGCGACCCGACGAGCAGGATGCCGCCACGACCGCGGTCCTTCATCGGCTGGGCGTAGTGGTGCACCAGCCCGAGCATGGTGGTGATGTTGAGGTCGACCACGCCCTGGTGGCCCGACAGCTCGCCGCGGGTGAAGGGGTGGCCGTACGAGTTGGCGCCCGCGTTGTAGACCAGCAGGCCGACCTCGAGGCCCTCGGTGAGCTCGACGACCTGCGCGACGGCGGTGGGGGAGGTGAGGTCCACCGACAGCGTCCGGACCTCGGCGCCACGCTCGCGGCACGCCGCGGCGGTCTCCTCCAGCGGGCCCTGCTTGCGGGCCAGCAGGACGAGGTTGAAGCCGTCGTCGGCGAGCTGGGTCGCGAACTCGGCGCCGACTCCCTCGGAGCCACCGGCGATGAGGGCCCAGGGGCCGTACTTGGCGAGGTCGGGCATGCGGTGGCCTTCCGGTGAGGGGAGCGGTCGGCCCAGTCTCACCGACGCGATGGGTGGGCGTCCGGGGCTTTCCGGTGAGCGGGAGGCCTCAGGGCTGGTCGGGCATGTTGGTCCAGCCCTTGCCGTCCGCGCGGCCGTACCACCCGGACGCGGCCAGGGTGCCCCCGTCGACCGGGATCGTGTGGCCGGTGACGAAGCGCGCCTCGTCCGAGGCCAGGAACGCCACCACGGCGGCGTAGTCGGCGACCTCGCCGAAGTGGCCCATCGGGATCCACAGCGGCACCAGCCCCGGGTCACGGCCGCGCAGCATCGCCTCGCGGGAGGTCTGCGGGGTGTCGGCCAGGTCGGGTGCGATGGCGTTGACCCGTACGCCGTGGCGTCCGACCTCGACCGCCAGCGACCGGGTGAAGGCGGAGACGCCCGCGTTGTACGCCGAGTAGGCCGCGTGGCCCGGGATGCCACGGAAGGCCTCGACGGTCGAGTTGTTGACGATGGCCCCCGAGCCCTGCTCGACCATCCGCGGCAGCAGCGCGTGCGTCATCTGCAGCACGTGCCGGAGGTTGACCTCGTAGAGCCGCTGCCACTGCTCGGGCGTGCTGTGCAGGAACGTCCTGGAGGCGGGCCGGAAGTCGCCGACGTTGTTGACCAGCACGGCGAGGCGCCCGAGCCGGTCCACGGCGTCGCGCACCGCGTCGACCGTGGAGTCGTCGCTGGCGTCGCCGACGACGACGTCGACCGTGCCTCCGTCCTCGCGGACCTCGTGAGCGGTGGCCTCGGCAGCCTCGGGGTCGATGTCGACGAGCAGGACGTGGTCACCGTCAGCCGCGAGGCGGCGGGTGATCGCCCCGCCGATCCCGAGGGCGCCTCCGGTGACGACGCTGACCCGCGGGCTCATGCGCGGCCGCCGTCGGCCAGGCCCCGAGCCACCACGACGGGACGCCTCTCGACGACGTCCACGTGGAGGTCCCGGCGGGCGAACCGCCAGCCGGCGTCCGTACGCCGGTAGCGGTCGCGGTAGGTCAGGTGCCACACGAGGCCGGTCCCGTCCGGCAGCACGTGGTGGGCGATGCACGCGACCCGCCCCGAGGCGTCTGCGTCCTCGGCGTCGAGCACCACACCCACCACCGCGTGCTGGGTGACCGCCATCGCCGAGAGCTGGCCCATCGCCGTCTCGATCGCCGACGGCCCCACGGCCTCGTGCACGGGGTCGAGGTCGCGCGGGGGGCGAGGGCTCGCCAGCACGCCGTCCGCGGTGAAGAGCGCGGCGACGCCGGCCGCGTCCCGGTCGTCCACCCGTGCGGCGTACCGGTGGACCAGGTCCATGAGGTCGAGGCAGTCCGCCGGGGCGAGGGTCACAGGCCGAGCCTCTCGGCGCAGGCGGAGAGCTCGTCGCAGGCCCGGTTGATCTCGTCGGTGGGGTCCATCGCGAGCACCACGCGGTCGGCACCCTGGGCGGCGAGGCGCTCGGCCCTGCCAGCGTCGATGCGGGAGACGAGGTGCCCGAGGGAGAGCTCCAGGGCGTCGGGGTCGCGACCGGCCTTGTCGGCCTCCTCGCGCATGAGCCTCACCAGCCCGGCGAGCTCCTCACCCGCGACGCCGAGCGGCTGCAGGCCGTCGCCGTAGCGGCCCGCCCGTCGCGCCGCGGCCTTGGAGTGTCCGCCGACGTGCAGGGGCACGCCGCCGGGCCGGACCGGCTTGGGATAGCTCATCGCGCCGTCGAAGGAGAAGAAGCGGCCGTGATGGTCCAGACCCTCCGGGGAGGTGTCCGCCCACAGTGCGCGCATGACCTGGAGCTGCTCGTCGGCGCGGGCGCCGCGGGTGGCGAAGTCGACCCCGCAGGCTTCGACCTCCTCCTTCATCCACCCCATCCCGACGGCGACCCGCAGCCGGCCGCCCGACAGCGCGTCGAGGGTGGCCAGGCGCTTGGCGAGCACGACGGGGTGGTGGTTGGGCAGGACGAGCACGCCGGTCGCGAGCCCCAGCGTCGTCGTGCGGGCGGCGAGGAAGGAGAGCAGCTCGAGCGGGTCGGGGATCACCTGGTCGTCGGCGAGCTCCATCTTCCCGGAGCTGTCGTACGGGTAGACCGAGGAGTAGCGGCTCATCACGACCGCGTGCTCGACCACCACCAGCGACTCGAAGCCGCAGGCCTCGACGTGCCGGGCGAGGGTGGTCATCCACTCCGGGTCGGCGGTCCGGTCCGAGGCGACGGGGGCGATGACGGCGTACTTCACCCGCACAACCTGACAGTGGTGCGGAGCACACGCGGCCCGCTGTTCCGGTGGCCGGGAGCGGAGCCGGGTCCGGGGCATGCGCCGTCGTACTTTCGGGAGCATGCCTGCACCCGTGATCGTCGACGCCGCCCGCACTCCCTACGGCAAGCGAGGCGGGGCCCTGTCGGGGCTCCACGCCGTCGACCTCCTCGGCCGGGCGCAGCGTGGGGTCCTCGACCGCCTCGACCTCGACCCCCACCTCGTCGACGAGATCATCGGCGGCTGCGTGACCCAGGCAGGGGAGCAGTCCAACAACGTCAGCCGGTTCGCCTGGCTGCACGCGGGGATGCCGGAGACGACCGGCGCGACCACGATCGACGCCCAGTGCGGCTCGGCCCAGCAGGCCGTCCACCTCCTGGCCGCCCAGATCGCCGCCGGCCAGATCGACGTCGGCCTGGCGTGCGGCGTGGAGTCGATGAGCCGGGTGCCGCTGCTGTCCAACCTCGGCGAGGTCGGTCGCCCGCGGCCCGAGGACTGGAAGGTCGACCTGCCGGCGCAGTTCGAGGCCGCCGACCGGATCGCCGAGCGCCGTGGCTTCGGACGCGAGGAACTCGACGCCTTCGGGGTGGAGTCCCAGCGGCGCGCGCGGATCGCCTGGGACGAGGGCCGCTTCGCCCGGCAGATCATCCCCGTGACCGTCTCCGACGGCTCGGTGGTCGCCAGGGACGAGGGCCTGCGCGAGACCAGTGCCGAGAAGCTGGCAACCCTCGCCCCCATCCGCGAGGGCGGCCTGCACACCGCTGCCACCGCCAGCCAGATCAGCGACGGGGCGACCGCGGCAGTGCTCATGAGCGACGTACGCGCCCGCGAGCTGGGCCTCGCGCCCCGGGCCCGGATCCTGGCCCAGACCCTGGTCGGCGCCGAGACGTCCTACCTGCTCGACGGCCCCGTGGCCGCGGGTGCCCGGCTGCTCGAGCGCACCGGCATGTCGATCGGCGACATCGACCTCTTCGAGGTCAACGAGGCCTTCGCCGCGGTGCCGATGTCGTTCCGCCAGGTCCACGGCGTCGACCCGGACAAGCTCAACGTCAACGGCGGCGCGATCGCCCTGGGCCACCCCGTGGGCTCGACGGGCATCCGGCTCATCGCCTCGGTCATCGACGAGCTCGAGCGCCGCGACCAGACCATCGGCATGGTGGCGATCTGCACCGGTGGCGCCATGGCCACGGGCGCGATCATCGAGCGGATCGCCTGATGCGCACCAGCGTCGACGACCTCGACCCCACCCACCTGGCCGCCCGCGAGGCGCTCGTCGCCGCGACCCGTGAGCTCAACCTCGCGGTGGGCACCACCGCGATCGACGGGGCTCCCCTCGACGAGGTGACCGCCGCGGTCGCCGAGCTGACCCGCGTGCTCGGCAAGGAGAGCACCGAGCGGGTCGTGCGCGGTGGCTTCCTGGGGCCGCGCGAGCGTGCGCTGCGCGGAGAGCCCGTACGCCTGCACCAGCTCAACCCGGCCCTCCCGGCCGTTGACCTGCTCGTCGGCCACGACGACGGTCCCGACGCCATGGTGGCGGCGCTGACCGACGGCCGCCCGGTGGGCCTGACCGCCACCGCTGACCTGACCGTCGACAGCCTGCGCGAGGGGCCACCCGACTCCGTCCACGGCGGGACGCTCTCGTTCCTCATGGACTGCATGCTCGGCGTGCTGGTGCAGGCCTCGGGCGTGGCGTCAGTGACCGGCAAGCTCGACCTGCGCTACCTGCGGCGGACACCGCTGGACGAGCCGATCACGCTGCGCTCCCGCATCGTGTCCCGCGAGGGTCGCAAGATCATGACCGAGGGCTCCGTCGAGCACGCGGGGACCCGCACGGTCGCGGCGACCGGCCTGTTCGTCGCCATCGACCACCCCGGCAGCCGGGCACAGGTGTAGTGCCCCACCGAGTGCGCAGGTAGCGCTCAGGCGGGCACGTACGCCCGGTCGCCGCCCCGGTCGACCCGACGCCACAGGCTGGGCGCCCCCTGGTCGACCGCGGGGTCGAGGGCGCGCTTGACGACCTTGTTGGTGGGGGTGCGGGGCAGCGAGTCGACGAGCCGTACGAACGCCGGCGCCCACTTGGTGCCGAGGTCGGGCTGCTGGTCGAGGAACGCCGCGAACGCATCGGCGTCGAAGGTCGCCCCGGGAGCCGCCTCGGCCACGGCGAGCACCTGGTCGCCGACCTCGTCGTCAGGCACGGCGATCACCGCGACCTGCTCGAAGGCGGGGAACCGGGCGAGCAGTCGCTCGATGGGGGCGGCGGCGAGGTTCTCGCCGTCGACGCGCAACCAGTCGGAGCTGCGACCGGCGAAGAACCAGAACCCGTCGGCGTCGCGGTAGGCGAGGTCGCCGGACCAGACCTGCCCGTCGCGCACGCGCGCCGCCTCGGCCTCGGGATTCTTGTAGTAGCCCTCGAAGAGCTCGGCGCCGCGGAGGTGGACGATCTCGCCGGTCGCCTCCTCGCCGTTGAGCAGCACCCCGTCGCCGTCGAAGCGTGCCGGCGGGCACTCGCGGCCGGTGGCCGGGTCGAGCACGACGATGCCCTCCGGAGCGACGCCCAGGGAGCCGGGGGGCGCGTCGGGGTGGCGGTTGATGCGGATCTCGCCCTCGCTGGAGCCGAAGGAGTCGATGACCTCGCAGCCGAACCGGCGCGAGAACTCCGCGATCGCCCGCTCCGACGCCTCGTTGCCGAAGGCGATGCGCAGCGGGTTGTCGGCGTCGTCGGGCTGCTCGGGCGTGGCCAGGACGTACGCCAGGGGCTTGCCGACGTAGTTGAAGAAGGTGACGCCGTACTCGCGCACGTCGGGCAGGAACGAGGACGCGCTGAACTTGCGCCGCAGGACGATGGTGCCGCCGGTCGCGACGGCCGGGGCGATCCCGGCCATGAGCGCGTTGGAGTGGAACATCGGCATGACGACGTAGAACGTGTCGTCCGCGGTGAGGCCGCGCCGCTCGACCTGCTGGCCTGCGATGCGGCCCATGCGGCCCTGGGTGCAGACCACGGCCTTGGGAGCCGACGTGGTGCCCGAGGTGAAGACGAGCGAGAGGGTCACCCCCGGGTCGACCGGGGGGAGGGGCTCGGCACCCGCCGCCGGGGTGGTCGTCTCGGTGCCCGTGCCGACCTCCAGCACCGTGGGCAGCCCCTCGACGCCGTCGAGGAGCTCACGCCGCTGCGCGTCGACGACGAGCAGGCCGCAGTCGGTGAAGGCGATGTCGTGGGCGAGGTCGGGGCCGCGGCGGGTCGGGTTGATGCCGACGTAGGTGTCGCCGCCGAGCGCGAGGCCCAGCCACCAGAAGAGGTGCTCGGGGGTGTTCTCGCAGAACACGCCGACGTGCCGGGCCGGGCCGGGGGTCGGGTCGCCCGGCCGGCGATCGGCCAGCGCGGCGCCGTGCTCGCGGGCGAGCCGGGCCCGGGAGAGCGCCTCCGCGACGACCTCGCGCCACGTCCACGACCTGCCCTCGAACCACAGGGCGATGCTGTCGTCGTCGGCCCGGGCCGCGACGAGGTCTGCGAAGGACGTCACGCCGGCTGGCCCGTCACCCCGCGCACCAGCAGCGCCGGCGCCTCGGGACGTCCGTCGAGGACGCGGCTGGTGCGGCGCGCGACGCGCCAGCCCTCCTCGGCCCGGACCAGCTCGAAGTGGTGGGCAGTGGCTCGACGTACGCCGAAGGCGGCGTCCTGGCCGAACTCGCCACCGTTGTTGATCACCATGAGCGAATGGCAGACCGCCACCGCGGTGTCGCCGTGGAGCGTCACGTGGGCCGGGCCCAGGAAGTGGGCGCAGCCGCCGGCGATCCACCCCTGGTGGGCGCGGGAGCGGACCATCGCAGCGAGCTGCGACCGACCCGCCATGTGGCCCTCGTCGACGTCGTAGACACCGTCCTCGGTCCACATCCCGGCCACTGCCTCGGCATCACCGCCGTCCACGAACGGGCCGTACGACGCGATGAGCCGCGTGATCGCCAGCTCGTCCTCGACTCGGTTCAGGCGCTCCTCGAGCAGCTCCAGGCGGCTGCTCTCGGTGACGTCGGACATCTGCTCTCCTGCGTCGTTCAGTGGGTGTGGGCGTCGTCGGGGATCTCGGGGTTGGCCTTGAGCGGGTCCTCGTCGACGATCTGGAGGTCACCGCGCACGGCCGCCTCCCGCACGCTGTCGCGCAGCGCCGAGCAGCCCCGGAAGGCGCCCGCGTTGGGGCCCGCCCCGGGGTTGGTGGCACGTCGCTCGACGCACGTGTCGACCGAGTCGTCGTGCCACTGGATGCTCGTCTGGTCCCAGCTGCTCTTGCGGACCTCGACCCGCGCGCCACAGGTGTGGCACGCGAGCGGGGTCATCGGGACGTCGGCCAAGCGGTTGTCCGGACGGACGGACATCAGACGGTCTGCTCCGTGCCGGCGGCGTCCGCGGCCTCGCGGGCGGCGAGGTTGGCCTCGACCTCGCGACGCCAGGCCTCGTTGGGACGCGTGGTGTCGATCTCGAACTCGAAGCGCTCGGTCATCTCGGGCGTGACGTCGGCGACGTCGACGTAGAACTGCTCGTACCACCGGCGCAGCTGGTAGACGGGGCCGTCCTCCTCGCACAGCAGCGGGTTGTCGATGCGCGCCTTGTTCTTCCAGATCTTGACGTCCTGCTCGAACCCGATGCGGATGAAGTCGCCCATCTTCTGCGCCATCGCGGTGGCCTCCTCGTCGCTGAGGCCGGGCATCTTCTTGACCATGATGCCGTACTGCAGCACGAACGAGTCGGCGTCGATGGGGTAGTGGCAGTTGATGAGGACCGACGGGATGTCGACGTCGTTCTCGTAGTGGTAGACGAGGTCGTCGATCATGAACGACGGGCCGTGGTAGCTCGCCACCGACGAGTTGCCTGTGGCGCCGCTGCTCTCCTTGCCCTTGCGCGGACGGATGTCCTCGCGGCCGATGCCCTCCATGTACTGGGTGGCGGTGTGGCCCTCGAAGACGTTCTTGAAGTAGGTCGGGAAGGAGTAGTGCACGTAGAAGAAGTGCGCCATGTCGACGACGTTGTCGACGATCTCACGGCAGTGCGAGCCCTCGATCGTGGTGGTGTACCAGACCCAGTCGGTGAACTCCGGGTCGTCGTAGGCCGGGATCCGCGGGATGGTCACGTCCTCGGGGGGCGGGTTGCCCTCCGGGTCGTTCCACACGAAGAGCATGCCGTCCTGCAGCAGCGTGGGCCAGGCGGCGGTGCGGGCACGCAGCGGGACGCGGCGGGCGTACGGGATCGACTTGCAGCGGCCGTCCCCGCCCCAGCGCCAGTCGTGGAACGGGCAGGCGATCTCGTTGCCCTTGACCGTGCCCTGGGACAGGTCGCCGCCCATGTGGCGGCAGTAGGCGTCGAGCACGTTGACCTTGCCGTCCTCGCCGGCGAAGACCACGAGCTTCTGGCCGAAGGCCTCGATCTGGTGGGGCTTGCCGTCAGCGAAGTCGCGTTCGAGGCCCAGGCAGTGCCAGCCACGGGCGAAGCGGGTCGGGGCGGCTTCCGCCTC
>JAJPEO010000187.1 GCA_021166815.1 Nocardioides sp. | reverse complement strand
CGGTCGTGTCCTGGCCCCGCGAGTTCGGCGGCCGTGAGGCGTCGCTCGTGGAGTGGGTGATCTTCGAGGAGGAGTACTACCGCGCCGGCGCACCCGGCCGCGTCTCCCAGAACGGCATCTTCCTGCTGGCGCCGATCATCTTCGACCACGGCACCCCCGAGCAGCAGGCCCGCTTCCTGCCGACGATGGCCACCGGCGAGCACGTCTGGGCGCAGGCCTGGTCCGAGCCCGAGGCCGGCAGCGACCTCGCGTCGCTCAGCTCGACCGCGACCCGCGTCGAGGGCGGCTGGCGGCTCAACGGGCAGAAGACCTGGTCCTCGCGGGCGGCGTACGCCCACTGGGGATTCGGCCTCTTCCGCTCCGACCCCGCGGCCCAGCGCCACGCCGGCCTGACGTACTTCCTCTTCCCGCTCGACGCCGACGGCATCACCGTGCGGCCGATCCCCCAGCTCGACGGCGAGGCGGGCTTCGCCGAGATCTTCTTCGAGGACGTCTTCGTGCCCGACTCCGACGTGCTCGGCGCGCCGGGTGACGGCTGGCGGGTCGCGATGAGCACGGCCGGCAACGAGCGCGGGCTGTCGCTGCGCTCCCCCGGACGCTTCTGCGCCGCCGCCGACCGCCTGGTCGACCTGTACGCCGAGCGCGGGGGTTTCGAGACAGGCGCTGGGGCGCCTTCCTCAACCAGCATGCCTGCTGGCGGCGCCGGCACGGCCGACGACGTGGTCGACGCCTGGATCAAGGCGCAGGCCTACCGCCTCTACACCTGGGGCACCGTCACCAGGCTGGCGCGCGGCGGCGACATGGGCGCCGCAGGGTCGGTCAACAAGGTCTTCTGGTCCGAGCTGGACGTCGCCCTGCACGAGACCGCGCTCGACCTGCTGGGTCCCGACGCGGAACTGCAGTCGGCGTGGACCGACGGCTACCTCTTCTCGCTCTCGGGGCCGATCTACGCCGGCACCAACGAGATCCAGCGCAACATCGTGGCCGAGCGGATCCTCGGCCTGCCCAGGGAGCCCAAGCCGGAGGGACGCCGATGAGGTTCGAGCACACCGAGGAGCAGCGCGACTTCGCCCGCACCCTCGACCAGCAGCTGGCCTCGGCCGACGTCGTCGCTGCGGCTCGGGCATGGGCCGACGGCGACCACGCCGCCGGTCTGGCGCTGTGGCGCCGGCTGGCCGACCAGGGCGTCACCGCGCTCCTGGTCCCCGAGGAGGCAGGCGGCCTCGGCGCGAGCGCGACCGAGCTCGTCATCGCCATGGAGGCGATCGGGCGCCACGGCGTGCCCGGCCCCTGGGTCGAGTCCGCCTACCTCGTGACGGCCCTGGCCGACGCGGGCGGCTCCGACGAGCTGCTCGGCGAGCTCGCCGCGGGCGCGGTGGCCACGGGCGCCGTGCCGCCGGAGACCCCGTACGCCCTGGACGCCGACGTGGCCGACCACGTCCTGCTCGCCGGTCCCGACGGCCTCCACGCCGCCACCCCGGGCGACCTGCTGACGTCGGTGGACCGTACGCGCCGGCTCTTCCGCCTCAGTGCCAACGACTCCTCCCCTCTCGCCGGCGCCGAGAGCGGACGCGCCTTCGACGTGGCCGCTCTCGCGACCGCGGCCCAGCTGCTCGGCGCCGGAGAGCGGCTGCTCGCCGACGCGGTGGCGTACGTCCAGCAGCGCCGCCAGTTCGGCCGGCAGATCGGGTCGTACCAGGCGATCAAGCACCACCTCGCCGACGTGCGGATCGCCCTCGACTTCGCTCGGCCCCTGGTCGAGGGAGCCGCGCTCTCCGACGACGACACCCGCAGCCGGGACGTCTCGGCGGCGAAGGTCGCCGCCTCCGACGCGGCCCACCTCGCCGCGCGCACGGCCCTGCAGGTGCACGGCGCGATCGGCTACACCGCCGAGCTCGACCTGTCCCTGTGGATCCTCAAGGTCCGCGCACTCGTCGGCGCCTGGGGCACCCCCGCGGTCCACCGCGCGCGGGTGCTCGCCGCGATCGTCCCGGCGGAGGCGAGCTGACCATGCAGCGCACCGAGGAGCAGACCGAGCTCGCCGCGATCGTGCGGGCGCTGCTCGACAAGCGTTCCGACAGTGCCGCCGTACGCGTCGCTGCGGCGAGCGAGGCCGGCCACGACGAGGCGCTGTGGCGGACCCTGTGCGAGGAGATCGGGGCCGCCGCACTCGACGTTCCCGAGGAGCACGACGGCGCCGGGGCCTCCCTCGCCGAGTCCCTCGTCGTCCTCGAGGAGCTCGGTCGCTCGCTGGCTCCCTCGCCGCTGCTCGGCTCCGTGGTCGCCGTCGAGGCGCTGCTCGCCTGCGACGACGAGGACGCCCGCGCCCGGTTGCTCCCGCGGATTGCGGCAGGAGAGATCGCGACGGTCGCCTTCGGGCCGGCCAACGTCCTCTTCGGCACCCAGGCCGACATCGTGCTCGCGGTCGTCGACGACACCCTCGTGGAGGTCGACCCGTCGGTGACGCGGACGCCCACCCCGGCGCTCGACCTCACCCTGCAGATGGCGGAGCTCGACCTCGCCTCGGCCACCCTGCGCCGCATCGGCGGCGAGCAGGCCGCGGTACGCGCCCGTGACACCGCGCTGGTCGCCACCGCCGCCCTGCAGGTGGGCGGGATGCAGCGGGCCCTGGACGACACGGTCGCCTACACGCGCCAGCGCGTGCAGTTCGGCCGGCCGATCGGCTCGTTCCAGGCGCTCAAGCACCGCATGGCCGACATGCTCGTGCGCGTCGAGATGTCGCGCTCGGCGCTCCTCGCGGCCGCCACGCGCCCCTCGACGGACGCGGCGCTCACCGCGGCTTCCTACTGCTCGGAGGCGTTCATGCACGTGGCCGCCGAGATGGTGCAGCTGCACGGCGGCATCGCGATCACGTGGGAGCACGACGCCCACCTCGTGTTGAAGCGGGCGCACGCGCTGGGCACGCTGTGGGGGCTCCCCCACCAGCACCGGGCGCTCGTGGCCCTCTGACGCGCCCCGCGACTCACAACGCGGAGAAGAGCACCGACAACCCCGTCACCACCAGGCCGGCGACGACCACGTGCCGCAGCCGGTGGGCGGGGACGCGGCGGAAGATCGCGTCGCCCAGCCGCCAGCCCAGCGGGAGGCCCGCGACGCCGGCCACGGCCAGCAGCGCCGACTCACGGCTCCACAGGCCCAGGACGACGAACGACGCCACCGCCACCACGTCCTGCCCGGCGAACACGGCCTGCAGGGTGGCGCGGTAGCGCAACGGCTCCAGGCGCGACAGCGCCATGACCAGCGGCGGCCCGTTCATCCCCGTCGAGGTCAGAAGCGCCCCGCTCGCCAGTCCGGCCACCGGCAGGGCACGCGCCGGGATCCGCAGCCCGCTGGCCACCAGCGCGACCATGACCAGCATCGCCACGGCGATGCCGGCGGTCAGCACC
>JAJPEO010000173.1 GCA_021166815.1 Nocardioides sp. | reverse complement strand
TGTGCTGGTGGTCTATTTATTTCCGGCCGCGCCGGGGGCGCCCCCCCTCCTGTGGTTACCATTTGGGGGGGGGGGGGGCGGGGGGGGGCGCCGGGCCCCGCGGGCGCGCCGCCACTCACTCAGACTTCTTCAACCGAGCTGGGCTCGCGACGCGACAGGTCGATCCCCAGCTCCTCGGCCGCGCGGAAGACGTCTTCCTCGGCGTCCTTCATCTCGAGCCGGGAGCCGTCCTGGGACAGGACCTCGACGTTGAGGCAGAGCGACTGCATCTCCTTGACGAGGACCTTGAACGACTCGGGGATGCCGGAGTCGGGGATGTTCTCGCCCTTGACGATGGCCTCGTACACCTTCACGCGGCCCGGCACGTCGTCGGACTTGATCGTCAGCAGCTCCTGGAGGGCGTAGGCAGCGCCGTACGCCTCCATCGCCCAGACCTCCATCTCGCCGAACCGCTGGCCACCGAACTGGGCCTTGCCGCCCAGGGGCTGCTGCGTGATCATCGAGTAGGGGCCGGTCGAGCGAGCGTGGATCTTGTCGTCGACGAGGTGGTGCAGCTTGAGGATGTACATGTAGCCGACAGCCACCGGCTCCGGGAACGGCTCACCGGAGCGGCCGTCGAAGAGACGGGCCTTGCCGTCCTCCTTGACCATGCGCTCGCCGTCACGGTTGGGCAGGGTCGAGCCGAGCAGGCCCGTGATCTCGTCCTCGCGGGCACCGTCGAAGACCGGCGTGGCGACCTTGGTGTCGGCCGCTGCCTTCTCGGCACCGATCTTGAGCAGGCGCTGCTTCCACGCGGCGTCGGACTTGTCGTCGGACAGGTCGAGGTCCCAGCCCTGCTTGGCAAGCCAGCCCAGGTGGAGCTCGAGGATCTGCCCGATGTTCATGCGTCGCGGCACGCCGAGCGGGTTGAGGACCACGTCGACGGGGGTGCCGTCCTCCATGAACGGCATGTCCTCGATCGGCAGGATCTTGGCGATGACGCCCTTGTTGCCGTGGCGTCCGGCGAGCTTGTCGCCCACCGAGATCTTGCGCTTCTGGGCCACGTAGACGCGCACCAGCTGGTTGACGCCCGGGGGAAGCTCGTCGCCGTCCTCGCGGTCGAAGACGCGCACGCCGATGACCGTGCCGGACTCACCGTGGGGCACCTTCATGGAGGTGTCGCGCACCTCGCGCGCCTTCTCGCCGAAGATCGCGCGGAGCAGGCGCTCCTCCGGGGTCAGCTCGGTCTCGCCCTTGGGCGTGACCTTGCCGACCAGGATGTCACCGGTGGTGACCTCGGCGCCGATGCGGATGATGCCGCGCTCGTCGAGGTCGGCCAGGCCCTCCTCGGAGATGTTCGGGATGTCCCGGGTGATCTCCTCGGGGCCGAGCTTGGTGTCGCGGGCGTCGACCTCGTGCTCCTCGATGTGGATCGAGGTGAGGACGTCCTCCTGCACCAGGCGCTCGCTGAGGATGATGGCGTCCTCGTAGTTGTGGCCCTGCCACGGCATGAACGCCACGAGCAGGTTGGTGCCCAGCGCCATCTCGGCCTCGTCGGTGCACGGACCGTCGGCGATCGGCGAGCCGACCTCGACGCGGTCACCGGCGGCGACCAGCGGGCGCTGGTTGATGCACGTGCCCTGGTTGGAGCGACGGAACTTGGCCAGGCGGTAGGTCTGGTAGGTGCCGTCGTCGTTCATCGTCTCGATGGCGTCGGCGGACACCTCCTTGACCACACCGGCAGCCTCGGAGAGCAGCACGTCACCGGCGTCGACGGCGGCGCGGTACTCCATGCCGGTCCCGACGAGCGGGCTGTCGCTGGTGATCAGCGGCACGGCCTGGCGCTGCATGTTGGCGCCCATGAGCGCGCGGTTGGCGTCGTCGTGCTCGAGGAACGGGATCAGGGCCGTGGCCACCGACACCATCTGGCGCGGCGAGACGTCCATGTAGTCGACCTCGGCCGCCAGGATCGCGTCGACCTCGCCGTTCTTCTGGCGGACCAGCACGCGGTCCTCGACGAAGCGCATGTTCTCGTCGAGCGGCGCGTTGGCCTGGGCGATGACGTAGCGGTCCTCGTCGTCGGCGGTGAGGTAGTGGACCTCCTCGGTGACGACGCCGTTCTCCACCTTGCGGTAGGGCGTCTCCACGAAGCCGAACGGGTTGATCCGACCGTACGAGGCCAGCGAGCCGATCAGGCCGATGTTGGGGCCTTCAGGGGTCTCGATGGGGCACATGCGGCCGTAGTGCGACGGGTGGACGTCACGGACCTCCATGCCCGCGCGGTCACGGGAGAGACCGCCGGGGCCGAGCGCGGAGAGGCGACGCTTGTGCGTCAGGCCCGCGATCGGGTTGGTCTGGTCCATGAACTGCGAGAGCTGGGAGGTGCCGAAGAACTCCTTCAGCGCCGCCACCACGGGGCGGATGTTGATCAGCGACTGCGGCGTGATCGCCTCGACGTCCTGGGTCGTCATCCGCTCGCGGACCACACGCTCCATGCGGGCCAGGCCGGTGCGGAGCTGGTTCTGGATCAGCTCGCCCACCGTGCGCATGCGCCGGTTGCCGAAGTGGTCGATGTCGTCGGCCTGCACCTTGATCGGCAGGCCGTCGACGCCCTCGACGACATTGCCGGCGGCGTCGACCAGGTCGGGCGCCTCGGTGGTCATGCCGGCGGCGTGGAGCTGGACCACGTAGCGGATCGCGGCGACGACGTCGTCGACGGTCAGCGTCTGCTGGTCGAAGGCCTCCTGCAGGCCCAGCTTCTTGTTGATCTTGTAGCGGCCGACCTTGGCGAGGTCGTAGCGCTTGGGGTTGAAGTAGTAGTTGTTCAGCAGCGTCTGCGCAGCCTCACGCGTCGGCGGCTCGCCCGGGCGCAGCTTGCGGTAGATGTCGAGCAGCGCCTCGTCCTGGGTCTGGGGGGTGTCCTTCTCCAGGGTGAGCATCATCGACTCGTACTGGCCGAACTCCTCGCGGATCTGCTCGTTGGTCCAGCCGAGGGCCTTGAGCAGCACGGTGACGTTCTGCTTGCGCTTGCGGTCGAGACGGACGCCGACCATGTCGCGCTTGTCGATCTCGAACTCCAGCCACGCGCCACGGCTCGGGATGAGCTTGGCGGTGTAGATGTCCTTGTCGGAGGTCTTGTCGGGCGTGCGCTCGAAGTAGACGCCCGGGGACCGCACGAGCTGGGAGACGACGACACGCTCGGTGCCGTTGATGATGAAGGTGCCCTTCTTGGTCATCATGGGGAAGTCGCCCATGAAGACCGTCTGACCCTTGATCTCGCCGGTCTCGTGGTTCATGAACTCGGCCGAGACGTAGAGGGGGCGGGAGTAGGTGAAGTCCTTCTCCTTGCACTCCTCCTCGGTGTACTTCTCGTCGAGGAAGACGGGGTTGTCGAACGACAGCATCATCGTCTCGGAGAAGTCCTCGATCGGGGAGATCTCCTCGAAGATCTCCTGCAGACCGGACTTCGACGAGACGTCCTCACCGGCGGCCTGACGGGCCGCGACCTTCTCGTCCCACTGGTCGCCGCCGACGAGCCACTCAAAGCTGTCGGTCTGCAACGAGACGAGAGGGGGAACCTCGAGAGGTTCGGTGATCTTTGCGAAAGAGGTGCGACGGTTGTTACCAGCGGAGCTGCGCGCGGCCAAGAGGTGTCCTCACAAATGATCGTGTGATCTCGCGCCGACCCACCACCAGGAGAACCGTCCGGACAGGTCTCGGCATATGAGGGCAGGCGCAACGCACTAACTTAGCCGAAATGCGCGCACGACTCAAATGCGGAGTCAACCCCCTGAGCTGGGGCACGGACTCGCGTTGCCGATGATGATGAACCCGACCGGGCGCCGGGTCAAGCCCACCACGCCGGGCGCACGCTCACGGCCGGTCAGGAGGCGGGCGAGGTGACCATGTCGTCGACCAGCCACTCGCCGTCCACGAGCTGCATCGAGAGGGTCACCTGGTCCTTGTAGACCACGGGCTCGGTGCTCAGCTTGTTGGTGGTCGGGCGGTCGACGAACACCAGCACGTGGACCCGGTCACGGGTCGCGCGCACGATGCCCGAGGAGAGCACCTCGACGTCCACGGTGGTCTGGGTCTCGGGGGCGTTCTC
This sequence comes from Nocardioides sp., assembly GCA_021166815.1. Lineage (GTDB taxonomy): Bacteria > Actinomycetota > Actinomycetes > Propionibacteriales > Nocardioidaceae > Nocardioides. The sequence continues at coordinate 1,756 of JAJPEO010000173.1, read as the reverse complement.
CTCGATGACCGCGAAGAGCTTGTCGTACTCCTCGCGGTACTTCCCCGTCAGGTGCGCCTGGGCCTCGCGCTGGGAGGCCTCCAGGTCGGCATGGTCGTACGACAGCACGGGCACGACGGCCTCCTCCGCCGCCACCTGGGCGGCCCGAGCGGCCTCGGCGTCGTTGCCGCCGAGGAACCGCAGGGCCGCGGTCGCCCCGAGGAGGAGCACCAGGAGGACGGCCAGGCCCAGCAGCAGCCAGGTCGGGACGCTGCGCCCGGTGCCCTCCCCCGCCGGGTGCTCGGGGGCGGGTGCGGGGTCGACGGGCGCGGGGGCGGGCTCGGCCACGGCGGTCGCACCAGCTGTGGCGCCGGCCCGGAACGAGGCGCGTACCTTGCCGCCCTGCGCGGGCGCGGTGGCGTGGGTCGTGTCGCTCACTGCTGGCCTCCCTGCTGCTCAGGTGCTCCCCCGGAGCCGTTCACGCCCGAGAAGTCGTCGACGAGCCACTCTCCGTCGACCAGGACGAGGTCGACGACGAAGCGGAACGGGTACGGCTCCTGGGTGACCGGCTGACCGCCCTTGCGGCCGGTCCGGGTGTAGGTGTCGTTGAAGGCGCCGGCGACCAGGACGCGGGCGGAGTCGTCGTCGATCGCGGAGACGCCGGTGGCGAAGACGTCGGTGGACCGGGTCACGCCCGCCTGCGCGACGAGCTGCTCGGCGGTGGCGACCTGCTCGTCGAAGTCGGCGGCGAACTTGGGGGTGATGACCTCGCGGACCTGCTCGCGGTAGGCGGGCATCTGCCCGGAGTCGTCGACCATGTCGGGGCCGTAGGTGCCCAGTCGCTTGACGAACTGGTCGGTCACGCTCATGACGCGCTCGCGGGCGCGGGGCTCGTCCAGCCCTCCGTCGGACGCGTCGGCGCGCTCGACGACCTGGACGACCAGCAGGACCAGCGCGGCGGCACACGCCAGCGCCAGGCCGATGGCGACGGCACCTCGGTGCCGGTTGGTGCGGATCACGTTCATCTGCGGACTCCTCCCTGCCGCTCGACCCCCTCCCTGGGGCCACACAGGGACAACGAGCGCGCCGGCAGGAGGTCACGCCCCCGGCAGTCAGCCGGCGAGGGGCTGCAGCAGGAGCCACTTCCACGTGTCGTTGCCGAGGGTGCGGGGCGCGGGGCGCCCCGGGTCGAGCAGTCGCGCGACGGCGTCGGAGCCCCACACGACCGCGCCCGAGGCCGGATCGACCGCGACGTCGGGGCTCGACCACCCCGTGGCGGCGCGGGGGCGGGGCGCGTTCTGCGACCCGCGGGCATTGGTCTCGGTGGGCGGCGAGGTGCAGCGGGCGGCCTCGTTCATCGGCTTGTTGGAGCCGTCCAGCGGAGAACGCTGGTCGGTGCTCTCGTAGCCGGCCCTGCACGGGTGCGGGGTGTCGGTCATGACCATGCCGAAGTGGGCGTCGTAGAGGCCCGAACCGGGGCTCTTGGACACCACCGTGAACCCACCCTCGACCACGTACGGGTAGAGCACGAGGAGCTGCTCGACGCCGTCGAGGTGCGTCACGACGAGCTCCCCGGTGGTCACGACGTTGTTGATGAGCTCGCCGAGGTCGACCTCGTTGGCCTCCAGGAAGGTACGCAGCTCGTTGGCGCTCGCCGAGCCGTTGTCGATGAGGCGGCGAAGGTCCTTGTCGCTCCCGGCGACGGTGGTCGAGAACGCCGACATGTCGCGGGCGAAGCGGCGAAAGGCGCTCTCGGAGGCGACCTGGCCCCGCAGGA
>JAJPEO010000274.1 GCA_021166815.1 Nocardioides sp. | reverse complement strand
TCGGTGGTGCAGGTCCAACGCGTCAGCCAGGCGTGCGGAGGCCCGCGCCGGGGAGATCCCGCAGGCCACCGCGAGGGGTTCGGCGGTGAACGCCGCCACCGCCGGCGTACCAGCCCCACCCAGGAGCTCCGGGGTCGACAGCACCGACGGGAGCACCGGACCGTGAGCGGTCTCGGCCGAGTCCACGACCGGGTGCGCGATCGCCCACTCGTACGCCACCCGCAGCTGCTCGACCGCCACGTCGCGCACCAGGCCGTCGACCTTCGCGGCGTGCTCGAGCAGACCGGTGACGGTCTGGTCGGCGAGCTCGGCGGTGGTGGTGGGCATGCATCCATTGTCTCGAACGTGTGTTCGAGTCGTCCATCCTCCAGGCGGGGTATGTGGAGAGTGGTTTCGAGGCTCGTCGCTGGCGCTCCTCACACCTCAACCAGCAAACCGCCTGGCGCTGGTCCTCGCGCCCCGACCAGCGAGTGAGCGCCGCGGTCCTCCCACCCTCGACCAGCGAAGGGGCCCGACGGTGCTCCTCGAGGCTCGACCACCGAACCCCGCCTGCACCGCCGCGCTAGGGTCGGGGGCGTGAGCGTGGTGGAGAGCGTCCGCGACCGGCTCGGCGCCGAGCTGATGCGCCGCGTCGCCGGGCCGGATGCGCAGCGCAAGCGCGAGTTCATCCACGGCTCGAGCGGCGTGCGGTGGTTCGAGCCGACGTCCCCGATCGGCACCGTGCACGGCGACGCGTCGATGTTCGTCGGCGGCATCCGCGCGATCATGATGCAGTCGCTGCACCCCGCCGCCATGCAGGGCGTGGCCGACCACTCCGGCTACCGCGGCGACATGTGGGGCCGCCTGGCCTCGATCTCCAACTACATCGCGATCACCACCTTCGGCACCGTGCGGCACGCGGACCAGACCATCGAGGCCGTACGACGCGCCCACGAGAGCGTGGTCGGCACGCTCCCCGACGGCACGCCGTACGAGGCCAACGACCCGCACCTGCTCGGCTGGGTCCACGCGGCCGAGATCGACAGCTTCCTGACGGCCCACCGCGCCTACGGCGCCCGCCGGCTCAGCGGCGAGGAGACCGACACCTACGTCGCCCAGACCGCGGTGGTCGCCCGTCGGCTCGGGGTGCTCGATCCCCCGACGTCCGCGGCCGGGCTGCGCACGACGCTCGACGCCTACCGGCCTGAGCTCGCCGGCACGGACGCGGCACGCGACGCGATCAACTTCCTCGTCCGCCACCCCGACCTGCCGCTGGCGGCACGGCCGGCCTACCTCGCCCTGGTCGGCGGCGCGGTCGGGCTGCTGCCCCGGTGGGCGCGCGCAGAGCTGGACCTGCCCCACGTGCCGCTGCTGGACCGCACGGCGTCACGGATGGCCGCGCGTGGCGCCACCTCGACGATCCGCTGGGCGATGGCCCCCGGGCACGCCCATGCACGGCGGCTCCAGCGACAGGCCAGTGCCGAGGGCGCGGCCTAGGACTCGAGCTGGCGGTAGATCGTGAAGGCGTCGTGGCGGTAGACCGAGCGCGAGACCTCGACGATGCGGTCGCCGGCCAGCGCCCGGCGCGAGTGGCGCAGGACGGGAGCGCCGACGGCGATGCCGAGCAGGTCGGCGTCCTCGACGCTGGCTGCCTCGGCCGCGATGGAGTCCTCCGCCCGGGTGGGGCGCAGGCCGCGGGCCTCGAGGGCGTCGTAGAGGCTGGTGGGGGTGCCGTGCTGCAGGAAGCCCGGCAGGAGCACCTCGTTGAGGTAGGCGTCCTCGACGCAGATGACCTGGCCGTCGGCGCGGCGCAGGCGCTTCCAGTGCAGGACCGGGTCGGCGACGGAGAGGTCGAGGGCCCGGGCCACACCGGGTCCGGCCTGCTCCAGACGGGCCACGAGGGTCTGCGACTCGGGCAGGAGGCCTCGGCGGCGCATGTCCTCGGTGAAGGACGTGATCTCACGACCGTGCTCGATCGGCTGGGTGACGAACGTGCCCCTGCCGGGGATGCGCTCGAGGAGGCCTTCGACCACGAGGGCGTCGAGGGCCTGGCGCACGGTCATCCGGGCCACGCCGAAGCGGGCGACGAGCTCACGCTCGGAGGGAGCAGCGGCCCCGGCCGGGAGCTGCTCGATCAGGCTGCGCACGTGCTCACGCACCTGGACATGCTTCAGTGCCCGCTGGCGGGGCAGTACCACCTCGACCTTGTCCACCCGCCACAGGCTAGGGGCCGCTTCTCACCCCTACGGGTCAATTGAGGATTCTCGCGCCAACGCTTGAGGAAATCTTCGATCGCGTGCCGCCGTCACCGCAGGGGGGCGAAAGGCCTCAGCTCGGCGGGGGTCGCGCCGGTGAGCATCGCCCGGGCCAGGAGGTCGCCGGTCGCGGGCCCCAGGGTGATGCCCCACATGCCGTGGCCTCCGGCGACGAACACCCGGGGCGACTTCGTGGCGCCGATCAGGGGCAGGCCGTCGGGGGTGCACGGGCGGGCACCCACCCACTCGTCGCGACGCGAGCCCAGCTCGGCCCCGCGCAGCAGCGGCCGGGCCGCGTCGACGATCGCCTCGATGCGACGGGTGTCGAGGGCCGCGTCAGCGGGACGGAACTCCATCATCCCCGCGACGCGGAGCCGGTCACCGGCAGGCGTGCAGGCCACACGCTGCGCCGGGAAGTAGACCGGCCCGGTGGGCACGTGCTCGATCGGGATGGTGAAGCTGTAGCCCCGTCCGGCCTGGACCGGCAACGAGACGCCGAAGGGCCGCGCCAGGTCGTTGAGCCACGCGCCGGTGGCGATCACCACCGCGTCGTAGGTCTCGCCCGCGACCTGGACCTGCGTGCCCCGGTCCTTGATCGTCCCGACCTGCACCCCGCTGACGATGCGGCAGCCCCGCTGCCGGACCGCCTCGGCGAGCGACTCGACGTAGTCGCTCGGCGTGATGTAGCGCTGGCCGTGCAGGCGGATGCCGGCGCCGATGGCCGGCGAGAGCGACGGCTCCACCGCGCGCGCCTCGTCGCCGGTGAGGATGTCGTAGTCCAGCGGCTGTCCGCTGGCCTTGATGTGCTTGATCTCGTCGAGCAGGACCTCGCGCTCCTCGGGCGTGCGGTACGCAGCGATGAACGAGTGGGCCTCGTGGACCGCTCCCCCGACACCGCCGTCGGCGAGCCGGTCGAACGCCTCGAGGGCGAGGGAGTTGATGGGCACCAGCGCGCTCATCGCCTGGCGCCAGCGCGGCATCGTGGAGTTGCGCGCGAAGCGCACCAGGAAGCTGAGCAGGCGCCGGTTGGTCGAGATCGGGACGTAGACCGGGGAGGCCGGGCTGACGACCGCCCGGATGCCGTACTTGAGCACCGCCGGCTCCGGCAGCGGCGTCGCGAGGCCGGGGGTGAGCCACCCGGCGTTGCCCCACGAGGAGCCTGCGGCGACGCCGGTGCGGTCGAGCACCGTGACCTCGACGCCCTCCTCCTGGAGGAACCACGCGGTGGCCAGACCGACCATGCCCGCACCGACGATCGCGACCCGCTTGGGAGGTGTGTGCTGTGTCACAGCGCACACCATAGACCCGCGCCCCGACAGGTGTGACGCGACCCGACCCATCGGTCAGCAATCGCACAGGTGTTCGATCCCGAGGGCTATGCTGGGGGCATGGATTTCCAGTCCACGCTCTTCGCCTCGGCTCCCGACGCCGGCGCACTGGCAGCCCTGGCACCCGTACGCCACACCTTGGGAGACGGGGCGTGGGTCGACGTGCAGCGCGACTGGCTCGCCGCCCCGGACGGCGTGTTCGACTCCCTCGTCACGGACGTGCCGTGGCGCGCGGAGCGCCGCGAGATGTACGACCGGGTCGTCGACGTGCCGCGCCTGGTGCACACGTTCCACGCCGGCGAGGCGCTCCCCCACGCCGTCCTCACCAGCGCCCGGACCGCCCTGAGCGCCCACTACCTGCCCGAGCTGGGCGAGCCGTTCGTCACCGCGGGCTGCTGCTACTACCGCACGGGCCAGGACTCGGTGGCCTGGCACGGCGACACGATCGGGCGCGGCCGCATCCAGGACACCATGGTCGCGATCGTCAGCGTGGGCGACCCCCGCCGGCTGCTGCTGCGGCCCCGCGGCGGCGGGGAGTCGATCGCGATCACGATGGGCCATGGCGACCTGGTCGTCATGGGCGGGTCCTGCCAGCGCACGTGGGAGCACGCGGTGCCCAAGGTCGCCCATGCCGGGCCGCGCATCTCGGTGCAGTTCCGCCCCGCCGGCGTGTTCTGACCGCCCCTCAGTCCGCGATGAGCTCCTGCCCGGGGTGGGCGGCCTGCCAGGCGCCGATGGCGCGGTCCCACTCGGGTCCGCTCAGCTCGGTGAGGGTGACGGGGAAGATGCCGTCCTCCTCCTTGGAGATGTGGGCCTTCAGCTCCTCCACCTGGGCGGCCAGCAGCGCCTGGTCCCCCGGGTCGCGCACGTCCAGCCGTGCGAGCAGGGCGTCGAGCTCACGGTGCTCGGCCATCAGCGGCTCGATGTGCTCGCGGTAGAGCTCCTCCTCCATCAGCACGGCGAAGACGCCGTCCTCCTCCCCCCGCCAGTGCGCGAGGAGCTCGGCGTGCATCAGCCGCACCTGCTCGGCCGCCTCGTCGAAGTCACCGGTGGAGATCGCCCGCAACGCCCGGTCGCCGTGGTCGAGCGACCGGTCGTGCTCGGCGATGTAGTCGCGGATCAGCGGGATCTGGCGACAACCGCAGTAGTGGCACATGTCAGCTGCCGACGCGGTCCCAACCGCGGCGGGGGGCGGCGTTGCCCAGGGGACGCTCGTCGCGCGAGCGGTAGACGATGTAGGGGCGGGTGACGTAGCCGACCGGCGCGGAGAACACGTGCACCAGCCTGGTGAAGGGCCACAGAGCGAACAGCACGAACGCCGAGAGCGCGTGGAGCTTGAACCCGATCGGGGCCTCGGCCATCAGCTCGGGCTGCGGCTGGAAGGCGAGGAACGAGCGGTACCAGACCGAGACGCCCTCGCGGTAGTTGTAGTGCTCCAGGCCCGAGGCGCCGAGCACGGTGTTCCACATGCCGAGGAGGACGACGACGCCCAGCACGGCGTACATCACCTTGTCCATCGGCGTCGTGGCCGAGAAGACGGGCCCGACGGTGCGGCGGCGGTAGATGAGGATGGCCATGCCCACCACGAGCATGACGCCCGCGGCGAGGCCGCCGAGGACGGCGCCCCAGTGGTAGGCCGCGTCGGAGATGCCGACGGCGTCGGTCCACGACTGCGGCAGCAGGAGTCCGACGACGTGGCCGCCGACGGCGCCGAGCATGCCGAAGTGGAACAGTGGCGAGCCCAGGCGCAGCAGCCGGTCCTCGTAGAGCTGGGACGAGCGCGTCGTCCAGCCGAACTTGTCGTAGCGGTAGCGCCAGATGTGGCCCACGACGAAGACCGCCAGGCACAGGTACGGGACGATGACCCAGAGGAAGGTGTTCACTGCGGCGCTCCTACGGGGATGCGGGCGGGGGCGATCAGGGGGTCGGTGCCGTAGCCTTCGAGGCCGACCTGCTCGGCCGGCGGCCCCTGCTCGACGAGGCGGCGGACCGCGTCCTCCTCCTCACCCTGCAGCACGGGCAGCGTCGCGCACACCGCACGCAGGGCGCCCGCCCAGGGCGAGCCGGTGGAGCCATCGTCGTTGCGCCAGCCGATCAGGGCCAGGCGCAGCATCTCCAGGCCCGCACGGTGGTCGTTGAGCAGTCGCCACGCGCCGTCGGGATCGACGGTCGCACCGAACTGCAGGACACCGCACAGGTGGTCGGGCAGCTCACCGGAGTCGTCGTCCCACTCCACCCCGGCCTTGCGGTAGGCCTGCTTGAACTGCACCAGCGCGACGCCGCGGCGACGGGTGTCGCCGTAGGCGAAGTAGGTGAGGTACAGGGCGCACTTGCGGGTGTGGTCGAAGGTCTCGACGTACTGCACCTGCAGGTCCTGCAGGTCGTGGGCGCGCAGGTGGGCGAAGAGCGGAGCCAGGTCCGCGTTGTCAGGCACCAGGGCCTCGAGGTCGTCGAGGCTGGCCAGCAGCTCGGCCGTGGGGTAGTCGAGCAGCGCCGACGCCGCCGCCCACACCGGCACGGCTGCGGCCGGGCGCGTGTGCTTGCGCGAGAGGCGGAACATCACGCACCGTCCTTGGGCGGGAACAGCCCCTCCGGCGTGCCGCGGCCGTCCCAGTTGAGCAGGTTGACCCGGCGTGACTTCTCCGGCGGTGCGGCGACGGTGTCGGTGGTCTGGCGCCGCCGCAGCATCTCGAAGTTCTCCACCGCCACCGGAGTGAGTGGCCCAGACCCCTCGCCGAAGTACATGTCGTTGTCGTCGTACGACGACACCGGGCAGTCCGTGGCCAGCTCCTCCAGGGCGTGCGCCTGCTCGGCGTGCGCCGTGGGGATGACGTAGCGGTCGGCGTACTTGGCGATCGCGAGCAGGCGGAACATCTCGTACATCTCCTCGCCGGTCATGCCGACCGCCTCGGGGATGGACTCGTCGGTGTCTCGCCCGAGGTTGATGTCGCGCATGTAGGAGCGCATCGCCGCGAGCTTGCGGAGCACGTCGTTGACCGGCTCCACGTCACCGGCGGTGAACAGGTTGGCGAGGTACTCGACCGGGATCCGCAGCGCCTCGATCGCGGCGAAGAGGTTGCCACGGTCCTCGGCGTCGTGACCGGTCTCCTTGATGACGTCGACGACCGGCGACAGCGGCGGGATGTACCAGACCATCGGCATGGTGCGGTACTCCGGGTGCAGCGGCAGGGCGACCTTGTAGTCGTTGATCAGGCGCAGCACCGGCGACTTCTTGGCGGCCTCGATCCAGTCGGGGGCGATGCCGGCCGCGAGCGCGGCCCGCTCCACCTCGGGGTCACGCGGGTCGAGGAACACCGAGCGCTGGGCCTCGTAGAGGTCGTGCTCGTCCTCGACCGCGGCCGCCTCGAGCACGCGGTCTGCGTCGTAGAGCATCAGGCCGATGTAGCGCAGTCGGCCCACGCAGGTCTCCGCGCACACGGTCGGGATGCCGACCTCGATGCGGGGGTAGCAGAAGGTGCACTTCTCGGCCTTGCCGGTCTTGTGGTTGAAGTAGACCTTCTTGTAGGGGCAGCCCGAGACGCACATGCGCCAGCCGCGGCAGCGGTCCTGGTCGACCAGGACGATGCCGTCCTCCTCGCGCTTGTAGATCGCGCCCGAGGGGCACGACGCCGCGCACGAGGGGTTGAGGCAGTGCTCGCAGATGCGCGGGAGGTAGAACATGAAGGTCTGCTCGAACTCGAGCTTGACCTTGTCCTCGATGCCCTTGAGCATCTCGTCGCGCACGGCGTGCTCCTGCGACCCGCCGAGGTCGTCGTCCCAGTTGGCCGACCACTGCACCTGCATGTCCTTGCCGGAGAGCAGCGACTTGGGCCGAGCGACGGGGAACGTGTCGGTCTGCGGGGAGTTGAGCAGCGTCTCGTAGTCGTAGGTCCAGGGCTCGTAGTAGTCCTGGATCGAGGGCATCTTGGGGTTGGAGAAGATCGTGAAGAGCTTCTTCCAGCGTCCGCCCGCCTTGAGCTCCAGCCGCCCGTTGGGCTTGCGGACCCAGCCGCCCTGCCACGTGTCCTGGTCCTCGTACCCGCGGGGGTAGCCCAGGCCCGGACGGGTCTCGACATTGTTGAACCAGACGTACTCGGTGCCGGCGCGGTTGGTCCACGCCTGCTTGCAGGTCACCGAGCAGGTGTGGCACCCGATGCACTTGTCGAGGTTCATGACCATGGCCATCTGAGCCATCACGCGCATGATGTCTGCCTTCCCTGCTCAGTACTCGACCGGAGCGGTCCGCTTGCGGATCATCGTGACCTCGTCGCGGTTGTTGCCGATCGGTCCGATGTAGTTGAAGAAGTACGCCAGCTGGGCGTAGCCGCCGACCAGGTGGTTGGGCTTGAGCACCACCCGGGTGAGGCTGTTGTGGATGCCGCCCCGCTTGCCGTCGCGCTCGGTACGGGGCACGTCGACCAGGCGGTCCTGGGCGTGGTGCATGTAGACCGTGCCCTCGGGCATCCGGTGGCTCACGATCGCCCGGGCGGCCACCACGCCGTTGCGGTTGACCATCTCGATCCAGTCGTTGTCCTTGATCCCGACCTTGGCGGCGTC
>JAJPEO010000397.1 GCA_021166815.1 Nocardioides sp. | reverse complement strand
GCGCACGAAGCCCGAGAGCCGGGACACGATCGTCCCCGCCGCCATGACGGCGGAGGACCTCAGGATGCCGGCGTCACTCATCGGCGCCGCTCGCGGTGCCCGGCGGGCGACGGCCTCGAAGCGGACGCTGGCGCGGGCGCGGGCGGCGAGCTCGCGCACGCCGGAGCCGCTGACCTCGATGTCCTCGTCGCCGACCACCTCGACCACGACGGAGACCGGCTGGTCGAGCCCGTTGATGACCGAGGCGCCGAGCGGACCGCTGTCGCTGGACAGGATCACGGCGGGCGGCGTCTCGACGTCGATGGAGGCGAGCTGGTCGGTGAGCGAGCGGCGGGCGGCATGGGCGGCTCCGACTGCGGCGGCCGCGCGCCCCCGGTGCTGCTGCGAGAGGGTCACCAGGGCCTCGTCGCGCACCTGGGACTCCACGGTGGTCTCGAGGGTCAGCACGTCCTCCATGAGCGAGGCGGCCTGGTCGAGACGGGTCGCGGCGGCGAAGCTGGTCGCGGGGAGCTCCGCGCGCTGGTGCAGCGCGGGGTAGGCCAGGGACGAGTCGGGCAGCGGCAGGGCGGGACGCGCAGCGAGGTCCGCGACCGACACCGACGAGAGCCAGGGCTCGTCGAAGGCGCTGAACAGCGCGTCGGCCTCCTCGGGCTGCCAGCGGGAGGGCAGCGTCAGCACGATGGGTGTCCGTGAATCGGCCAGGGCGCGCAGGGCCGCCTCGCTGACCAGGCGCTGGCGGATCGCGAGCGGATCGTGTGGCGGCGTGGGCGCCGGGCCGCCCATCTGGGCCCCCGCGCTCGCGACGACGACGTTGCGGTCCGCGATCCGCACGACCGAGTCGGGGGCGCTCGGCGGAGCGGCGAAGGCCTGGTCACCGACGAGCACGATCGTGTCGGTGGGTGAGGCGAGGAGCGCCTCGGCACTCACGGCGTCGTCCTCGGGCGCGAAGGCCGCCCGGGCGGTGATCCCGTGCTCGGCCAGCACCGCGTCGGACCGGGACCGGGCCTGCACGAGCCGGTCGGGGTCGTGCCGGGCGGCGGCCGAGACGTCGAGGTCGCCGTACGGCAGGGCCAGCACGTCACGACCGGCCGTGGTGGCCACGAAGCGCTTGAGCCAGTCGGCCGCGGCCTTGGCCAGCATGCCGTCGCCCACCGGGGACCCCTCGTCCGGCTCGGCGGTCGGGCTCGGCGACTCGTCGCCGGGAGCGGGGGACGGCGTGGCCGGCTCCTGGCCGGGGACCGTCGGGTCGGGATCGAGGGAGCGCGCCGGGTTGCCGGCGGCGAGGCGCGAGACGGCGTCGAGCACGGCGGGGTCAACAAGCCACGTGAACGCGGTGGCGGGCTGCTGCTCGGCGATGTCGAGGAGGTGCTCGAGCCGGCCGCCGTCGCCCAGCAGCCGCTGCCACTGGTCGGTGGCGGCGAGCGAGCCGTCGTCGTCGTACCAGACCACCTGGCGCAGCGGCAGCACGATCGCCGCCTCCAGGCGCTGGCGACCGGGCGGCATGACGGGGATGAACGTGCGAGCCCGGCCGTCGGCGAAGTCGTCACGCGGCAGCTCGCCGTCGCCGAACGCGTGGACGCCGATCCAGTAGACGCCGGGCTCGGTGAGGCCGAGCAGGTCGACGGGGACCGCCATCGAGAAGCGCGCGCTGGCACCGGGCGCGAGCACCTCGACGGTGGGGAAGGTGCCGGGAGTGGTGATGCGCGGGCCGACGTACTCCTCCGGCGCGATGGCGGCCGACGCCGACAGCGCCGCCGGGTCGCTGATGGGCGACTCGGAGCGGAAGGCATGCAGGTTGATGCGGGTGAACTCGCTGGCGGAGGTGTTGGTCACCGTGCCGGCGATGCGCACCGCGCCCCGGCGCGGCACCGTCGCCGAGATCGCGTCGAGGTGCACCCGCAGCGGTTCCTGCTCCTCCGCCTGCGCCGCGCCGGCCGGAGTGCTCCACACCAGGGGCACCACCGCCACCAGCGCGGTCAGCAGCAACGTCACGGCGTACGCCGCAACGGCACGCAACGACGTCGGGTGGGGCACGGGGCGACTCTAGTTGCTGGCCGGTGGGTGGTCGGCAGATAGAGTCACCTGCCGTGTCCGACGCCACTCCGCCTCCCCTCACCGTCGTCGAGGTGCAGCGACGGGTGATCGCCGAGCTCGACCGCATCGGCCCGGTCATCGACGAGCTCGGGGAGCGTTTCGCCGCCGCCGGGCACGAGCTCGCGCTGGTCGGCGGCCCGGTCCGCGACGCGATGCTCGGCCGGCTCCAGAACGACCTCGACCTGACGACCTCCGCCCGGCCCGACGACACCGAGCGGCTGCTCAAGGGGTGGGCCGACGCGATCTGGGACATGGGGCGCGACTTCGGCACCATCGGCTGCCGCAAGGGCCCGTGGACCATCGAGATCACGACTTACCGCTCGGAGGAGTACGACCCCCACTCCCGCAAGCCCGAGGTCTCCTACGGCGACTCCCTCGCCGGTGACCTGGGCCGACGCGACTTCACGGTCAACGCGATGGCGGTCCGGGTCCCCGGCCGTCAGTTCGAGGACCTGCACGGCGGCGTGGTCGACCTCGCCACCCGCACTCTGCGCACCCCCGGCCGACCGGAGGACTCCTTCTCCGACGACCCGCTGCGCATGATGCGCGCAGCGCGCTTCGCCGCCCAGCTCGGCTTCGACGTGGCCCCCGAGGTCGTCGCGGCGATGACCGAGATGGCCGGGCGCATCGAGATCATCTCCGCCGAGCGGGTGCGCGACGAGCTGGTCAAGCTGGTCTGCGCGCCCGAGCCGCGGCGCGGCCTCACCCTGCTGGTCGAGACCGGGCTGGCGGCGTACGTCCTGCCCGAGCTGCCGGCGCTGGCCCTCGAGCTCGACGAGCACCACCGCCACAAGGACGTCTACGAGCACACCCTCACCGTGCTCGAGCAGTCCATCAACCTGGAGTCGCGCCTGGCCCCGATCACGGGGGGCGGCCCCGACTTCGTGTCCCGCTTCGCCGCCCTCATGCACGACGTGGGCAAGCCGAGGACGCGCCGGTTCGAGAACGGCGGCGTGGTGACGTTCCACCACCACGACGTCGTCGGCGCCAAGATCACCCGCAAGCGGATGCGTGCGCTGCGCTTCTCCAACGCCGAGACCGACGCCGTCACCAAGCTGGTCGAGCTGCACCTGCGCTTCCACGGCTACAGCGGCGGCGAGTGGACCGACAGCGCCGTACGCCGCTACGTGCGCGACGCCGGCGACCAGCTCGAGCGGCTGCACATCCTCACCCGTGCCGACTGCACCACCCGCAACCAGCGCAAGGCCGACCGGCTGCGCCGCGCGTACGACAGCCTCGAGGAGCGCATCGAGCGGCTCTCCGCCGAGGAGGAGCTGGCCTCGATCCGCCCCGACCTCGACGGCAACCAGATCCAGCAGGTCCTGGGGATCCCACCCGGCCGCGACGTGGGCGTGGCGTACAAGTGGCTGCTCGAGCTGCGCATGGACGAGGGACCGATGTCGCCCGAGGAGGCCGCGGCACGGCTGCGGGAGTGGTGGGCGACCCGTCAGGGATGAGGCGGCAGGACCCGGCCGTTACGGTGCTCCGCATGAACGACGTCCTCCCCCTGATCGAAGAGACCATCGAGACCACTGCCCCCCGGGTGCGGGTGTGGGCCCTGGTGTCGGACCTCGCCAACATGTCGCGCTGGAGCCCGCAGGTCTGGAAGACCATCGTGCGCGAGCGCCCGGTCCAGCTCGGGACGCGGACGTTCAACATCAACCGCCGCGGCCTGCTGGTGTGGCCCACGCGCAGCAAGGTGGTGCGCTTCGAGCCGCACCACGAGATCGCCTTCCGGATCAAGGACAACTTCACGATCTGGTCGTTCCTGCTCGAGGACACCGAGTCCGGCGGCACCCGGATCACGCAGCGCCGGGAGGCGCCGGACGGCGTGTCCGGCATCAGCCGCACCCTGACCAGGCGCGTCCTCGGTGGGCAGGCCCCGTTCCAGGCCGAGCTGCGCGAGGGCATGCAGCAGACGCTGCGCCGCATCAGGACCGAGGCCGAGAGCGCCTGAGGCGGGTCGGGTTGTGTCACAGGCAACAGAGATCGAGGGCCAATTGTCTCTCGTGAACAAACATCCCCACGGTACGGACCAGAATCGGCAGTCCCTGCTCACATCTCTGGTACTCGTAGGTAACTTCCCACTAGCGTTCTCGTAGCGAGGCTGTGGGAGGGCTCGCGTCGAGGACGACGGCCGCCGGCTCCGGGGGAGGGGTGCGCGGCGGCCGTCGTCCCGCGGGGGGTCACTCGCCCCTGATGAACTCCTCGAGCGCGGCACGACCGGCGTCGTCGGGCATCTGCACGGGCGGCGACTTCATGAGGTACGCCGCGGCCGGCAGGATCGGGCCACCGACGCCACGGTCCTTGGCGATCTTCGCGGCGCGCACGGCGTCGATGATGATGCCCGCGGAGTTGGGGGAGTCCCAGACCTCGAGCTTGTACTCGAGGTTGAGCGGCACGTCGCCGAAGGCGCGGCCCTCGAGGCGGACGTAGGCCCACTTGCGGTCGTCGAGCCACGCGACGTAGTCGGACGGGCCGATGTGGACGTTGCGGTCGTCGGCGCCGACACCGGCCAGGGGGCCCTCGAGGTTGGACGTGACGGCCTGCGTCTTCGAGATCTTCTTGGACTCCAGGCGCTCGCGCTCGAGCATGTTCTTGAAGTCCATGTTGCCGCCGACGTTGAGCTGGTAGGTGCGGTCGAGCACCACGCCGCGGTCCTCGAACAGCTTGGCCATCACGCGGTGGGTGATCGTGGCGCCCACCTGCGACTTGATGTCGTCACCGATGATCGGGACACCAGCGGCCTCGAACTTCGCAGCCCACTCGGGGTCGGAGGCGATGAAGACCGGCAGGGCGTTGACGAAGGCCACGCCCGCGTCGATTGCGCACTGCGCGTAGAACTTGTCAGCCTCCTCCGACCCGACGGGCAGGTAGGAGACGAGGACGTCGACCTGGTTGTCCTTGAGGACCTGCACCACGTCGACCGGCTCGGCCGCGGACTCCTCGATGGTCATCCGGTAGTACTTGCCCAGGCCGTCGAGCGTCGGGCCACGCTGCACCTCGACGCCCAGCGTGGGGACGTCGCAGATCTTGATCGTGTTGTTCTCCGAGGCGTTGATGGCCTCGGAGAGGTCCTTGCCGACCTTCTTGTCGTCGACGTCGAACGCAGCGACGAACTCGACGTCCTTGACGTGGTAGTCACCGAAGACGACGTGCATGAGACCGGGAACGGTTCCGGCCGGGTCGGCGTCCTTGTAGTACTCCACGCCCTGGATCAGGGACGTGGCGCAGTTGCCCACTCCCGCGATGGCGACGCGTACGGAACCCATCGGTTCTCCTTCTTTCTGTGTGACGGTGGTCGTGCGGGTCAGGTGCCCCGGATGCCGGGACGGCCCTCACCCTGTTGGCCGCGCTCGGCCTGGATGAGCTCGGAGAGCCACCTGACCTCGCGCTCGACCGACTCAACGCCGTGCCGCTGGAGCTCAGCGGCGTAGCGGTTGACCTCGGCCTGCGTGCGATTGAGCTCGGCCTGTACTCGATCGAGGCGCTCCTGCAGCCGGGACCGACGTCCCTCGAGGACCCGCAGGCGGATCTCCATGTCGGTGCGGCCGAAGAACGCGAAGCGGATGTCGAAGTTGTCGTCCTCCCAGGCGGTCGGACCCACCTCGGACATCAGCCGTTGGAACTCGAGGTCACCGGCCTCGGTGACCTCGTAGACGATCCGGGGGCGCCGGGTCGCGGTCAGCTCCGTGGACGCGGCCTCGGCGATCAGGCCACCACGGAGCATCTTCTTCAGCGCCGGGTACAACGACCCGTACGACAGCACGCGACCCCACCCCAGCATGAGGTTGAGGCGCTTGCGCAGCTCGTAGCCGTGCATGGGTCCCTCGTGCAGCAGT
>JAJPEO010000392.1 GCA_021166815.1 Nocardioides sp. | reverse complement strand
CGATGACGAAGGTCTCGAAGGTGTACTTGGGGTTGAGGCGGGTCTCGAGTGCGGTGGCGCGCCGGTCGGCGGGTGCCTCGTGCTCACGGGGCAACGGGAGGACGTCGGCCTCGGCCTCCTGTTGGGGGGCCAGCGCAATTGTCGACATGTCGTCAGATCGACTTGTCACTTCATCGACTACTGGGTCGATGGTGTCGAGTGCCGGGTTCACCGTGACCGCCAGCCGGATCTCACGGCCGAAGGTCTCGCTGAGGGAGTCCTCGAGCTGCGCGCGCAGCCGGTTCTCGAGCTGGTTGCGCGTGAAGTCGTTGGGCACCGCGATGATGGCGGTGCTCTCGTGCAGCGTCACCGGCTCGCTGGTGAGCAGCCACGCCCGCTGGTGTGCCTGGAGGTCCTGGACGATGCCTCGCCACGCGGTCGCGAGATCTGCCACCTGGTCGTCCACAGGGCTCCTGTTCGGGGTTTTCACGGTGATGCTGGCGGTGTGACCCATTCGGTCTCCACAGAGTTTTCCACAAGCTGTGAACTCCAGGTCCGAGTCGGGCCATCGGCCAGTGCCCCGCCGTCCCCCAGTCATGGGACAGCAGTTGTTTTCGCAGGTCAGAGGCGGATTGGTGCCTCGTGTGACCTGGATCACGACAGCGTTCGCACGGTGTGCGAGAGGACCCCTGGAGAACGGTGGAACGGCTCGAACGTAACAAGCGCACAGGCCGGGCAGCAAGATGTCATCCACAGGTTGTCCGCCTCAGGCCCACCGTGGGTTTGACCCTGTCTTCGCGGACCGCGTACCGTTGGCCGGTCGCTCCATGTCGACGGGTGCCGCATGTCCACGATCCACCGCCCGGTGGGACCGCGTGGATGGGCGGTGCCGGCCGAATCCAGCCGCTCCGGAGCCCGCCTACCTGGCAGCCCCGGACGCACCGCCCGCTGTGGAGTGGACACCCTCGATAACCAACGGAGAAATAGCCGTGAGCAAGCGTACGTACCAGCCGAACAACCGCCGCCGTCACAAGGTGCACGGGTTCCGTCTGCGCATGCGCACCCGCGCGGGCCGCGCGATCCTGTCGGCGCGCCGCCGCAAGGGCCGCAAGAGCCTGGCTGTCTGACGGGCCGACCCACGGCACCGGCCGTGCTGCCCGCTGAGCACCGACTGGGCGACTCCGACACGTTCCGTGTCGTGGTTCGTCGTGGTCGCCGTGCCGGGACCTCGACCCTCGTCGTGCACCTGTGGTCCGACGAGCACGCCGAGCCCGCATCGCTCGAGGTGGGCTTCACGGTCAGCAAGGCGGTGGGCAACGCCGTCACCCGCAACCGCGTGAAGCGCCGACTGCGCCACCTGACCCGGGAGCACCTGCCGTCGTTGCAGGAGCTGCCGGGTCGTGTCGCGCTCGTGGTCAGGGCGCTTCCTCCCGCGGCCAGTGCCTCCAGCGCCGTCCTCAGCGACGACCTGGGCCGGGCCCTGGCCCGCGCACGCGGCACCCAGGCAGCGTGAACCGGCGATGAAGTACGTCCTGATCGCCCTGCTGAAGGTCTACCGCGCGGTGATCTCCCCGCTCTACGGTCAGGTGTGTCGCTATCACCCGTCCTGCTCGGCGTACGCACTGGAGGCCGTCACCGAGTACGGCTCGCTCCGCGGCAGCTGGATGGCCGTACGACGCCTGGGCCGTTGCCACCCGTGGGCTGCCGGCGGCTACGACCCGGTCCCACCCCGAAACCCCGCGGCCCCGTCCGACCCGGACGAGGCCACCACTGCGACTCGAGGAGCATGAGTGCTCGACTTCTTCGGTGACATCGGCGGCCTCATCATGGCGCCGCTCTACTACGTCATCTCCGCCGTGCTGCTCGGCTTCCACAAGGTGCTCGGCAGCATCTTCGGTGCCGAGAGCGGTGCCGCGTGGGTGCTGTCGATCATCGGCCTGACGCTCGTCATCCGCGCTGCGCTGATCCCGCTGTTCGTCAAGCAGATCAAGTCGAGCCGCAACATGCAGCTGATCCAGCCGAAGGTGCGCGAGCTGCAGACGAAGTACGGCCACGACCGGGAGAAGCTCGCGCAGGAGACGATGAAGCTCTACCGCGAGTCGGGGACCAACCCCTTCGCGTCCTGCCTGCCGATCCTGCTGCAGATGCCGATCTTCCTCGCGCTGTTCCGCCTCATCGACCAGGCGGCCAAGAACCCGGACCGCGAGCGCGGCTTGATGACCGAGGAGCTCAACCGCCAGTTCGGCGAGGCCACCTTCCTCTCGGCCAAGATCTCCGACACGTTCCTGAGCACCGACCTCATCAGCGTGCGGGTCCTCGCGCTGCTGCTCGTGGTCGCCATGACGATCACGACGTTCCTCACCCAGCGCCAGCTGATGAGCAAGAACATGCCGGCCGACGCGCTGTCCGGCCCGTACGCCCAGCAGCAGAAGATGCTGCTCTACATCCTCCCGCTGGTGTTCGCCGTGGGTGGTATCGCGTTCCCGGTCGGTGTCCTCTTCTACTGGACCACCTCGAACCTGTGGACCATGGGCCAGCAGTTCTACGTCATCCGCAACAACCCGGCTCCCGGGACCCCCGCCGCGAAGGCGAAGGAGGAGCGCGACCGCGCCAAGGCCGCGAAGAAGGGCGTGCCCTTCGAGGCCGATGTCGTGCGCGAGGAGGAGACCAAGGAGGCGGAGGCCAAGCGTCAGCCCCGGGTCCAGCCGCAGCGCAAGCCGCGGTCGCAGCGGAACAAGAAGAACTGACCCCCTGATTTCCCGCGCGCGTCGACTGCGCGCCACCCCCTCAACCAGGAGTTGACTGACGTGACTGAGCTGGACCCCACCCCTGAGACCACGGATGCCGAAGAGGTCGAGGCGCGCCCCTCCCGGGTCGAGCGCCTCGAGCGCGAAGGCGACATCGCCGCGGACTACCTGGAAGAGCTCCTGGACATCGCCGACCTCGATGGTGACCTGGACATGGACGTCGAGGGAGACCGCGCCAGCGTCTCCATCGGTGGGGCCGACCTCAGCCAGCTGGTGGGTCGCAACGGCGAGGTGCTCGACGCCCTGCAGGAGCTCACGCGGCTCGCCGTCTACCGCGAGACCGGTGAGCGGTCCCGCCTGATGCTCGATGTCAGCGACTACCGGGCCGAGCAGCGCCGGCGGCTCGTCGAGCTGGCCGAGCAGTTCATCGCCGAGGTCAAGGAGTCGGGCGAGAGGGTGTCGCTTGAGCCGATGTCGGCCTTCGAGCGCAAGGTCGTCCACGACGCTGTGGCAGCCGCCGGGCTCACCTCCGAGTCCGAGGGCGCCGAGCCCAAGCGCCACGTGGTGATCCTCCCGGCGTGAGCGGCGAAGTTTCACGTGAAACATCCCCGGGCGCCGGCCCGGTGACACCCTCCGCGCCAGAGGCGGCGCGGGGGGTGTTCCCTTCTGCGCGGCTCGAGCTGGCTGAGCGCTACGCCGATCTCTTGGCCACCGACGGTGTGGTCCGTGGGTTGATCGGGCCCAGGGAGGCGCCGCGCCTGTGGGAGCGACACCTGCTGAACTGCGCGGTCCTGGCTGAGGCAATCCCGGAAGGCGCCACCGTGTGTGACGTCGGGTCAGGGGCAGGGCTCCCCGGGTTGGTGGTCGCCATCGCGCGTCCTGACGTCCGCATCACCCTCGTGGAACCGCTCCTGCGTCGTACGACCTTCCTCGACGAGGTCGTGGCGTCCCTCGGACTCGACAACGTGGAGGTCGTGCGCGGCCGCGCGGACGAGCTCCACGGCACCCGAACGTTCGACGTGGTCACCTCACGCGCGGTTGCTCCCCTCGAGCGACTGCTGCGGTGGTCGATGCCGCTCGTCAGCCCCGAGGGTGCGTTGATCGCCATGAAGGGCGAGTCCATCGACGAGGAGATCGTCGCTGCGGGCACTGTCATCAAGAAGCCCGGCACCGGCGTCCCAGAGGTTTCGCTCTTGGGGGCCGGGGTTGTTGATCCACAAGTTCGGGTCGTTCGGGTGGCTTGGGCAGACCCTGCGAAGGTAGGTTGGGCCACTGCCTCGGGGACTGGCGGTTCTGCTGGATCTGTTCGCTCGGGGAAGTCTGCTTCGGCCTCGCGGCCGAGTTCCCGGAAGCAGCGGCGTACTCGACGTCCGGCCCGGCCTGACAAGGAAAGGTGAACTGGTTAGCG
>JAJPEO010000372.1 GCA_021166815.1 Nocardioides sp. | reverse complement strand
GGTCGTCGTCCGCGCCGCGCGTGAGCACGACGCGCCCCTGACGCCGGACCGGGCCGGCATCCTCGCCTCCGCCCACGCCGCCATCGGCCTGGTGGTGCGGACCCTGGCGCTGCGCGCGGCGATCCTGGCCGGGACGTACGCCGTCACCCTCGCCGGGTCGGACTCCGGCGTCGAGCTCGCCACGCACCAGATCGCGATCACCCTCTGGTCGTTCCTCGCCTTCGCCCTCGACGCGGTCGCCATCGCCGCGCAGGCCCTGACGGGCAAGGCCCTCGGCGAGGGCGACGTGGCGCACACCCGCGCCCTCACCGACCGGATGGTGCGCTGGGGACTGGGCAGCGGGGTGGTCACCGGCCTGGCCCTGGCGGCGGTCTCGCCCTGGCTCGGCATCGTGTTCACCGACGATCCCGCCGTACGCGAGCTCTTGGTGCCCGTGCTGCTCGTGGCGGCGGCTGGCCAGCCATTGGCCGGTGTGGTGTTCGTCCTCGACGGCGTCCTGATCGGTGCGGGGGACGGCACCTACCTGGCGTGGGCCGGGGTCGCGGTGCTGGCGGTCTACGCACCCGTCGTCCTGGCCCTCGCCGCGGTCGGCCTCGTGGCGGTCTGGGTCGCGATGGTGGTGGTGTTCATGGGGGGGCGCGGCGTCGTGCTGCTGGGCCGGGCCCGGAGCGACCGGTGGCTGCTCACCGGCGGTCGTTCCTGACGAAGGATCTCCGGCCTCGGTCGGGAGTGCGGCACCCCTTGCGGTGGAATGTGACGACCCAGCGCAAAAACCACCGTGGCACCGTTGACACCACCCCTGTCTGTGACATAGGTAACAGGCAGGCATATTCACCTTTCCTGCCACACGGGTACATGTCGGGGGACCTCAACCATCTGGTCGACCCGTGTGGTCCTGCATGGCAGGACTCTTCATGCAGGGAGATCCACGTGATCCGTCGCCATCTGGCGGTCGGTGTCGCCACCAGCGTCACCGCCGCACTCCTGCTGCCGTTGGGAGCCGCTGCCAGCGCAGCCGACCCCGACAGCAGGACCGACCTGAAGCAGGAGACCGCGTCACTGACGTACTCCGGCGACAAGGGCGTCGTGCTCGACCTTGGCCAGGCCAAGGGCAGCCAGCTCTACATCGTCCAGCTCGACAAGCCCGCGATCCCCACGCGCGACCTGGTGAAGTCCAAGGACTCCACCCAGCGCACCGAGAGCGAGTCGAGCTACGCCCAGACCCTCGCGAGCGACCAGGCCACGCTGCGCCGGTCGATCGCGAAGATCACCGGCGCCGCGGCGAAGGTCCGCTTCTCCTACACCCACGCCGTCAACGGCATGGCGGTCGAGCTGACCCGCGCCCAGGCGCTCGAGGTCTCCCGGCTGCCCGGCATCAAGGCCGTGCAGGTCGACTTCACCCGCGAGCTGGACACCGACCGGGGCCCGGCATGGATCGGCGCCACCGGCATCTGGGACGGCAGCGACGTCCCCAACGCCACCGGCACCAAGGGCGAGGGCGTGGTCGTCGGCATCATCGACACCGGCATCAACCCCGCGAACCCGTCGTTCGCCGACGTGGTCCCGGTCGCCGAGGGCGGCGACGGCTACGACCACACCAACCCGCGGGGAGCCGGCGACTACGTCGGCGCCTGCGACCCGGCCAACACCGCGCAGTACGTCCCGAACTGGGGCTGCAACGACAAGCTGATCGGCTACTGGGACTTCGACGTCGCCAACAACGACGACGGTGACTTCGACGACGACGGCCACGGCAGCCACACCGGCAGCACCACGGCCGGCAACCAGGTGAAGGCCACGACGTACAGCGCCAAGGGCACCGTCCACGAGTTCAGCGCCACGCGGACCATCAGCGGTGTCGCCCCGCACGCCAACGTCATCGGCTACGACGTCTGCGACGGCGCCGGCTGCCAGGGATCCTCGATCATCGCCGCCATCGAGCAGACGATCATCGACGAGGTCGACGTCATCAACTACTCGATCGGCTCCTCGTCCGCGGGCAGCCCGTGGACCGACGCCGACGCCCTCGCGTTCCTCAACGCCCGCGCCGCGGGCGTCAACGTCGCCACCTCGGCCGGCAACGACGGTCCCGGCTTCGCGACCCTCGGCAGCCCGGCCGACTCCCCCTGGCTGACCTCGGTGGGTGCCAGCACCCACGACCGCCAGTGGCAGGGCAAGGTGCAGGCCATCACCGACGGCAGCGCCACGCTCCCCGACATCAGCGGCGTCGGCTTCTCCGGCCCCGCGGCGTCCTCGCCGGTCGTCTACGCCGGTGCTGCCCCGTACAACAACGGCAAGTGCGTGGCGGGCGGCTTCGCGCCCGGCACCGACTTCACCGGCAAGATCGTCATCTGTGACCGCGGCACCAACGGCCGTGTCGAGAAGGGCGCCATCGTCGCGGGCCTCGGTGCCAGCGGCATGATCCTCGCCAACGACCAGGCCAGCGGCACCTCGATCAACGCCGACGCCCACGAGGTCCCGGCCGTCCACATCACCTACGCGGACGGCGTGACCCTCAAGGAGTTCGTGGCGGCCCACCCGGGCACCTCGGCCTCGCTCTCCGGCGGCATCGAGCACATCGGTGACGACGTCGCCGACATCATGGCGGCGTTCTCCAGCCGCGGCCCCAACCGCGCGACCTCGATCATCAGCCCGTCGGTCTCCGCCCCCGGTGTCGACATCCTCGCCGCCGCGGGCACCGACAACTCCGTCGAGTGGCACTTCATCTCCGGCACCTCGATGGCCAGCCCGCACACCGCAGGCGCTCTGGCGCTGCTCACCGGGGCCCAGCCGGCCTGGACCCCCGCGGAGCGCCAGTCGGCGCTGATGATGACCGCCAAGACGGCGATCACAGACTCCGACGGCACTGCTGCGGACTGGTTCGACATGGGTTCGGGTCGTATCGACCTGACGAAGGCGGCCAAGGCCGGCCTGGTGCTCGACGAGACCAAGGCCGACTACCTCGCGGCCGACCCGGCCAAGGGCGGCGACGTGCGTACGCTCAACCTGGCCTCGATGGCCGACAACGAGTGCCTGGCCGACTGCGGCTGGACGCGGACCTTCACCGGCACCCCCACCGGTGTCGGCACCTGGACCGCGGCCGTGACCAGTGACAGCCCGGACCTGAGCCTGGCCGTCGACAAGTCCTCGTTCGCCGTCACCGACGGAGGCGACGTCGACCTGACGGTCACCGCGACCCTCGCCGACGGCGCATCGACCGACGAGTGGATGTTCGGCACTCTCGAGCTCACCCCGCCCACCGGCTCGACCGCCCCCGCGGCGCACCTGCCCATCGCGGTCAAGCCCTCGGCCGGCGTGCTGCCGAAGTCGATCGACATCACGACCCGTCGTGACGCCGGTTCCGACCTGGTCCGCGGCCTGCAGACCAACGCCGCGTCCGACCTGCAGCTGACCGCCTCGGGCCTGGTCCCGGAGCAGCGCAAGCAGATCTCGGTCGTGCCCGACACCACCAACTCCGACCCCTGGGACGGCAACGGCGTCCACGTCGAGCACATCACCGTGCCGGCCGGGGCCGACCGCCTGGTGGCCAAGCTGGAGAAGTCCACTGCCCTCGACAACGACATGTACGTCGGCGTGGGCGAGGTCTCCGAGGCCAACGTGGTGTGCATGAGCGCCACCGCCGCCGCCAACGAGTCCTGCGACATCGCCGCGCCGGAGGCCGGCGACTGGTGGATCCTCGTGCAGAACTGGGAGGGCTCGGACGCGCCCGCCGCCGACACGGCCGACCTGGTGACCGCCCTGGTGGTCGGCAGCGAGGGCAACCTGCGTGCCGAGGGTCCCGCCTCGGTGGCCAAGAAGACGCCGTACGACGTGCGGGTCTTCTGGGACGAGGCGGCCATGGAGGCCGGGCAGGTCTGGTACGGCGCCCTCACCATGGGCACCGACGC
Organism: Nocardioides sp.; assembly: GCA_021166815.1. GTDB lineage: Bacteria > Actinomycetota > Actinomycetes > Propionibacteriales > Nocardioidaceae > Nocardioides. The sequence goes on along the minus strand of JAJPEO010000372.1, from coordinate 1,631 downwards.
GTCGCACCCCGACAACATCGGCGTCATGCCGGTGCAGGTGCGCCGGGTGGCCGACGACGTGACCAAGACGGCCGACGTCGACACCGCCACGCCGGGCGACGTCATCACCTACACCGTCGAGGTCCAGCCCAACACCCTGTCGGAGGACCACGACACCACCGTCGTCGACACGCTCCCCGCGAACACCACGTACGTGGACGGCTCCGCCACCAACGGTGCCACCTACGCCGACGGCAAGATCACGTGGACCAAGACGATGCCCACGTCCTACGGGAAGACCGGCAGCTACGAGCTCACGACGAGTGCGCAGGACGCCACCTGCGTCAACCCGTTCGAGGACGCCGCTGCCTACACCAACCTCGCGGACTACGGCGTGACGCCGCAGAGCGGCATCACGGGCGACACCAAGGTCTGGACCGCCTTCGGCACCACGACCTTCGGTCACTACGACCAGCAGTACGCCGGTCTGTCCTTCACCGACGACGGCTTCCTGGTCTCCGACCCGGCCGCCAACTACGCCGGTGAGCCGTGGGTCCAGCAGGCGCTGCCGAACCAGGCTGCGCCCAACAACGTCGCGGCACCGCTGTGGCAGGACATGGAGATCACCTACGACGCGGCGACCAACAAGGGCGTCTCGATCGCGGCGGCCGGCAGCCTCAAGGTCATCGAGTTCGACGACGTCCACGTGTGGGGCGACCCGAGCAAGAGCTACGACATGGAGGTCTTCAAGTTCGACGAGAGCAACGACTACACGTTCGTCTACGACAACATCACCGGCCCGCTCGACGCGGTCACCATCGGGATGGAGAACGCCGACGGCACCAACGGTCAGGCTCTGGTCAACAACGGCGACGCCTCCTCGGTGATCACCAACGGCACCGTGGTCTGCGCGACCTACAACTCGCCGGTCGGTCCGGTCGAGACCTTCACCTACCAGGTGACGGTCGACGACACGGCCCACAACCGCGAGGTGCTGGTCAACAACGCCACGTCCACCACGACGACCCCGGGCTCCGAGGCCGTCACGGTGAGCGACTCGGTGACCGTCGAGGGTGCTCTCGAGCGCTCCAGCACGATCCTGTCGGTCAACCCCGACCAGTTCGCGCCGGGCGAGACCACCACCGCGACCGCGACGGTGTTCTCGGCAGGAGAGGCCGCGCCCACGGGCGAGGTCCAGTTCCTGGTCGGTGACCGCGTCGCCGGCACGGCGACGGTGGGTGAGAACGGCAAGGCCATCGCCACGCTGAGCGGCTTCAGCACCGAAGGGGTCTTCCCGGTGACGGCGAAGTACTCCGGTGACGCCAACACGCTGCCCAGCACGTCCGACCCGGTCAACGTGATGGTCGGTCGCCAGCCGAAGGTCACCTCGAAGATCGAGGTCCAGGCACCGAAGAAGATCCGCAAGGGCAAGCGCGCCAAGGTGGTCATCACCGTGCTCGCCCCGAGGGTCACCCCCAGCGGCACCGTCAAGGTGACCGTGCGCGGGGCGGTCAAGACCCGGACCTACACGCTGACGCTCAACCAGTACGGCAAGGCCACGCTCCGCCTGGCCAAGGCGCGCAAGGTCGGCAAGATCCGCGGCGTGGTCCGCTACCTCGGCGACGCCGCGGTGACGGGCAGCAGCAAGACCT
>JAJPEO010000251.1 GCA_021166815.1 Nocardioides sp. | reverse complement strand
AGCCCACCCCGTCCCCGGACGCGAGCCCCGCCGACGGCAGGTCCCCCGACCGCGAGCCCGGCGGGTGGCACTCCGTCCTCTACAGCATCGTCGCCGGCAACGCGCTGGTCGCCCTCCTGGGCGTCCTCCTCGCCGTCCTGGTCGGCTCGTTCCTCGTCGCGGTGACCGACGAGGCGGTGCGCGAGACAGCGGCGTACGTCTTCGCCCGGCCCTCGGACTTCTTCTCGGCCGTGTGGGAGGCCGTGTGGGGCGCCTACACCGCGCTCTTCTACGGCGCCATCTACAACCCGCGCGTGGACACCTTCGCCGGGCAGATCCGCCCCCTGACCGAGACGCTGAAGTTCGCGGCGCCCCTGATCGCGGCCGGCCTCGGCGTCGGCCTGGCCTTCCGTGCCGCCATGTTCAACATCGGTGGCCGCGGCCAGATGCTGCTGGGCGGCGCGGCCGCCGGCTGGATCGGCTTCTCCCTCGACCTGCCGCTGCTCATCCACCTCCCGCTCGCGGTCCTGGCCGCGATGGTCGTCGGCGGACTGTGGGGAGGCATCGCCGGACTGCTCAAGGCCCGGACCGGCGCGCACGAGGTGATCGTCACGATCATGCTCAACTACGTCGCCTACTACCTGCTCTTCTACGCCCTCTCCCAGCCCAACCTGCTGCAGGCGCCGGGGAGCAACAACCCCAAGTCGCTGCCCATGAAGGAGTCGGCGCGGATGCCCAAGATCCTGGGCGATGAGTTCAACCTCCACCTGGGCATCGTGCTCTCGCTGGTCGCGGTCGCCGTGGTGTGGTGGATCCTGAACCGCTCAGCCCTCGGTTTCCGCATCCGCGCGGTGGGGCTCAACCCCAACGCGGCCCGCGCCGCCGGCATCAACGTCGGGCGCACCTACACCGTCGTGATGCTGATCGCCGGTGCCCTCGTCGGGCTCGCCGGCGCCAACCAGGCCCTCGGCACGGTCACCAGCGGTGTCATGGTCGACCTCGACGCCGGCATCGGGTTCGACGCCATCACCGTCGCACTGCTGGGCCGTTCGCGGCCGCTGGGCATCCTGGCCGCCGGCCTGCTCTTCGGCGCCCTCAAGGCCGGCAGCTTCTCCATGCAGGCCGCCGAGGGCATCCCTGTCGACATCGTGCTCGTGGTCCAGTCGCTCATCGTGCTGTTCCTCGCCGCACCCCCGCTGATCCGGGCGATGTTCCGGTTGCCCGCCAAGGAGGCGAAGTGACGACCACGACGCTCGAGAAGCCCATCGCCGGCACCACCACGGTGGTCAACCGCAAGGCACCGGTCGTCCTGGGCGTGCTCACGGTGATCCTCGCCCTGATCGCCTGGGTGGCCCCCGCCGAGGGCAAGACGACCTTCCGGCTCGCGACGCCCAAGGACTTCGTGGAGATCCCCTCCCCCGCGGTCCCCGCCAACCTGACGCACTGGCTGATGGTGGTCGTGTGCGTGGCCCTCACGGCCGTGGCCGTGGTGTGGCTGGTCAACCGCAGGAACACGCCGATGTGGGTGGTGATCGTCTTCGCCCTGGCGTGGATGACCGGCTTCCTGGCGTGGGCGGCCGCCGGCGAGATGCTGCCGGTCATCGGCCTGCTCAGCGGCTCCCTCGCGCTCGCGGTGCCACTCGTCTTCGGCGCGCTGGGCGGCGTGCTGGGTGAGCGCGCCGGCGTGGTCAACATCGCCATCGACGGCCAGCTCCTCGCCGGCGCCTTCGCGGCGGCCTTCGTCGGCTCCTGGCTGGGGTCCACCTGGGCCGGCCTGGCCGCGTCCATGCTGGCCGGTTTCCTGGTCGCCATGCTGCTGGGCCTCTTCGCGATCAGCTACTTCGTCGACCAGGTCATCGTCGGTGTGGTGCTCAACGTGCTGATCATCGGCCTGACCAGCTTCATGTTCTCCCAGGTGCTGGCGCCCAACGCCCAGACGCTCAACACGCCCCCGCGCTTCCGGGCCATCGACATCCCGGTCCTGGGCGACATCCCGGTCGTCGGGCCGATCTTCTTCCGCCAGACCGCGATCGTCTACATCCTCTACATCGTGGTGGCGCTGGTGAGCTGGGCGCTCTACCGCACCAAGTGGGGCCTGCGCGTGCGCGCGGTCGGCGAGCACCCCAAGGCCGCCGACACCGTCGGCATCAAGGTCAACGCCACCCGTTGGCGTACGGTGCTGATCGCCGGCGCCATCGCGGGCATGGGCGGCGCCTTCTACACCCTGGTCTCGGTGCCGCAGTTCAACCGCGAGATGACCGGCGGCGCCGGCTACATCGCGCTGGCGGCGGTCATCTTCGGCAAGTGGGACCCCATCCGGGCGACCCTGGCGGCGCTGCTCTTCGGCTTCGCCTCCAACCTGCAGGGCGTGCTCTCGGTGATCGGCTCCCCGGTGCCGAGCCAGTTCATGCTGATGCTGCCCTACGTCGTGACGATCTTCGCCGTCGCCGGACTGGTGGGCCGCTCGCGGGCACCCGCTGCCGACGGAGTGCCGTACAAGCCGCAGTAGCCCTGCGGCCGGCACCGCACCAGGGGCCGCGGACGGACCGCCCTGTCAGGACGACAGGGCGCCGACCGCGGCCTCTGCCATGACGCGGGCCCCGATGCCGGTGGCGGCCTCGTCCACGCGCAGGTTGCCCTGGTGGAGGTCGTACGTCGCCCCGCCCGGGGTGCGCGTGCCCAGGCGCGCCATCGCCCCGGGGACCCGGTCGAGGTACCAGCCGAAGTCCTCGCCGCCCAGGCTCTGGCTCGTCGGCACCGCACCGTGGGACCCCAGGACGCTGGTCACCGCCCGCGTGAGCACGGCGGTCGACTCCGGCTGGTTGACCACCGGCGGCACCCCGCGCTGGTAGGTCACCTCAGCCGAGACGCCGTACGGCGACACGATCTCGGTCACGAGCTGGCGCACGAGGTGCTCGGCCTCGGCCCAGGCGACGGAGTCCAGCATGCGCACGGTGCCGGCGACCATGCCGGTGCCGGGGATGACGTTGTGGGCCGAGCCCGCTCGCACGACGCCCCACACGACGCTCACGCCCGCACGCGGGTCGAGGCGCCGGCTCAGGATCGCCGGCAGCTCGGTGATGAGCTTGCCCAGGGCGAAGGTGAGGTCCTCGGTGAGGTGCGGGCGCGAGGTGTGCCCGCCCTTGCCCGCCAGGCGCACGGACAGCGCGTCCGCGGCGCCGGTGAGCGGGCCGTCGCGCAGGCCGAGCCGCCCGACGTCGAGGCTCGGGTCGCAGTGGAGGCCGAAGACCTGGTCGACCCCGTCGAGGGCACCGGTCTCGAGCAGGTGCAGCGCCCCGCCGGGCATGACCTCCTCGGCGGGCTGGAAGAGCAGGCGTACGCGGCCGTCGAGCAACCCGCGGGCCTCCACCTCGGCCAGGGCCAGCCCGGCCCCGACCAGGGCGGCGGTGTGGACGTCGTGGCCGCAGGCGTGGGCGACACCGGGGATGGTGCTCTTCCACGGGTCGGTGGTCAGGTCGTCGACCGGCAGTGCGTCGAGGTCGGCGCGCAGCGCGACGAGGCGGTCCCCCTCACCGATGTCGGCGATGACTCCCCCGCCGTCGAGGACCCGCACCCGCCAGCCGGTGCCGTCGAGGTGCTTGACGACCGACTGCGTGGTGCGCTCCTCGGCCCAGCTGAGCTCGGGGTGCGCGTGCAGGTCGCGGCGCAGGGCGATCAGGTCGTCGGCGTACTTGTCGACGATCTCGGCGATGACGGGGGATGCGGGGAGCTCTGGCATGACCTGCCCAGCGTAGTCGCCCCGGGCACGGGGCCGCGGGTCGACGAGGCCGGCCACGCGCGCCAGCAGGGTGTCTCAGTCGTCCATGGCCTCGATGCCGAGCTCCTTCAGCTCGGCGGCGTTCCTGCGCATCCGCTCGACCAGGTCCGGGTCGGGCAGGGTGAAGTCGGTGACCTCCGCGACGACACGCAGCGGCTCCCGCGTGCGATAGGAACGCGTCGGGTTGCCGGGGAACTTCTTGTCGGTGACGTTGGGGTCGTCGTGGATCGGGCCGAGCGGCTCCACCCGGTAGACCCGCGGGGCGCCGTCGCCGAGCGCCAGCGCGGCCGCGAGCGGGGCGCTGTGCTCGGAGGCCGTCAGGTAGATGTGGTTCGACGTCCGCCCCGAGCCGTAGTTGGTCGCCCGTCCCGGCGTCAGCAGGTCACCTGGCCGCAGGTCGGCCCGGGTGCCGTGGAAGAACGGCCCGGGGTCGTCGGCGGGCTCGGGCTGGGGCGCGGGGTCACGGACCATGCTGTCCAGGCGCTGCATGAGCACCGCGACCCGGGTGCGTCCCG
>JAJPEO010000322.1 GCA_021166815.1 Nocardioides sp. | reverse complement strand
TGGGCAAAGGCCCGCCGGCCCCACCCGGGGGGGGGCGCCGCCGTGTGAGAGTCTCAGTGGACGAGTCTCACGCCTTGCCGAGGATGCGGTTGAGGTTGGTGCCGCACACGGGGCAGACGGCCTTGGCCATCTTGGTGCCCTTGTCGTTGACGCGCACCTCGCCCTCAGCCTCGCGCTTCTCCTTGCACTTGACGCAGTAGAACTCGCCGCTCCAGGTTTCCGCCATGACGGCCTCCTTGCTTGGTGTAACCGGTCGTCGCGACGGGGTGGATTTTGGGGAAGCCCGCCGGGGACCGGGGCTTGTGGCCCCGAGTCCGTCCTCGACCCTACAACGCGAGGCCGTCACGCTCACGCACCACACGCGCTGAGCGTGAATCCGATGAAGTTCACGCTCAGCCCGATCAGTAGGGTGCGGGGCATGGCTGACCTCACACACCTGCGCCTCGAACGCCCCTCCGAGGGCGTCGTGCTGCTCACCCTGGACAACCCCGACATGCGCAACGCGATGAGCGACGAGATGACGTCCTCGTGGGAGCGCGCCATCGACGAGATCGCCCTCGACCCCACGGTCCGTGCGGTCGTGGTGACCGGCGAGGGCTCGGCGTTCTGCTCCGGCGGCAACACCTCCTGGATCGCCGGGGAGCCCGATGCGACCGTGGACCACCTGCGCGACCGGATGCTGCCCTTCTACCGCCGCTGGCTGTCGATCCGCCGCCTGGAGGTGCCGACGATCGCCGCCGTCAACGGCCACGCCATCGGCGCCGGCCTGTGCGTGGCCATGGCGTGCGACATCCGCTACGCCGCGGCCGGGGCGAAGCTCGGCGTGCCGTTCACCAAGCTGGGCATGCACGCCGGGATGACCGCGACCTACCTGCTGCCCAACATCGTGGGCCCCGCCCACGCGCGCGACCTGCTGCTCACCGGCCGGATCGTCGACGCCGACGAGGCGCTGCGCCTGGGTCTGGTCAGCCGGGTGATGGAGCCGGCCTCGTTCCTCGACGAGGTCCTGGCCACGGCTGCGGAGGTGGCGGCGACGGCACCGATCCCGACCAAGCTCACCAAGATCGCGCTGCGCGACGGGGGCCACGCCGACTTCGAGTCGGCCATCCAGTGGGAGGCGCTGGCCCAGCCGATCACGATGGCGACCGAGGACCTCCAGGAGGGCATCGCGGCGGCTCGCGAGAAGCGCGCGCCGGTGTTCCACGGCCGCTGAAGAAGAAGGGCCCCTGGGGCTCGGCACCCGCTCTTCCCCAAGCTGGTGTCGAAGCGCCCTGGGGCCCTTCGCTGCACAACGTAGGAGCAGGACGCCCGCGCGGTCAATGCCGAGGTGTCCACGGCTGTGGACAAGCCTGTGGAGGGTGTGTGCAGGAACCCGCGGACGGAGTGGACAACCGGCACGCAGCGGGGGAAGGGCTTGTGTGCGACACGCCCGGCCCGTACGGCGTACCTTGGCCCTGACCAGCCACGAGGCGCCTGGCCTGCTTGTGGAGAGAGAATCCGTCGATCCGAGGACGAGACCAGTGACCGACTCCGAGCAGCCGGAGCCCTTCGCGGGAGGCCCCGTGGCGGCCCTGCGACGCATCGCCTTCCTGATGGAGCGGCGGCGCGAGGAGACCCGCCGCATCGAGGCCTTCCGCAACGCCGCCCGCACGATCCTGCCCCTCGGCGAGGACGAGGTGGATGCCCGTGCGGCGGCCGGGACCCTGACCGACCTGCCCGGGATCGGGCCGAGCACCGCCGCGGTGATCACCCAGGCCTGCCGCGGCGAGCTGCCCGAGCGCCTGGTCCGGCTCGAGGAGACCGCAGGTCCGCTCGCCGAGGGCGGACGCGAGCTGCGGGCGCTCCTGCGCGGAGACCTGCACTCCCACTCCGACTGGTCCGACGGCGGCTCGCCCCTCGAGGAGATGGCCATGACGGCCATGGAGCTGGGTCACGACTACCTCGTGCTCACTGACCACAGTCCCCGGCTGAAGGTGGCACGTGGCCTGAGTGCGGAGCGGCTCGCGCGGCAGCTCGAGGTCGTGGCGGCGGTCAACGCCCACCTCGACGCGACGCACGAGGAGGGAGAGGGCTTCACGCTGCTGCGCGGCATCGAGGTCGACATCCTCGACAACGGGGGCCTCGACCAGAGCGAGGAGATGCTGGCGCGGCTGGACGTACGGGTCGCCAGCGTCCACTCCAAGCTGCGCATGGACGCCGCGCCGATGACGCGCCGCATGGTCACCGCGGTCCGCAACCCGTTCACCAACGTCCTCGGCCACTGCACCGGCCGGTTGGTCACGGGCAGCCGGGGCGTCCGCCCGGCCAGCGAGTTCGACGCGCGGGCGGTCTTCGAGGCGTGCGCGGAGGAGGGGGTCGCCGTGGAGATCAACTCCCGTCCCGAGCGGCGCGACCCGCCCACGCCCCTGCTCGAGCTGGCCCGCGACACGGGGTGCCTGTTCTCGATCGACTCCGACGCCCACGCGCCCGGGCAGCTCGACATGCTCGACCACGGGTGCGAGCGTGCCGAGCGCGCAGGGATCGAGCCGGACCGGATCATCAACACCTGGGACCGCGACCGCCTGCTCGCCTGGGCCGGCGCGCGGCTCTGAGCGTCCGCTCGGTGTGACCTCCAGCACAAGGTGGGTCTGGCCGGATAGGTTTCGTCCCATGAGCTCCGTTGCGCCCGAGGTGGAGGTACGCCGGTCCCGGCGTCGCCGCCGTACGGTGTCGGCCTATCGCGACGGCGACCGCATCGTGGTGCTCATCCCCGCAGCGATGAGCAAGCGCGACGAGACGCGCTGGGTGAGCGACATGGTCGCCCGCATCGAGCGCCAGGAGCAGCGCAAGGTCCGCTCCGACGAGGACCTGATGGCCCGTGCGCGCAGGCTCAACGACCTCTACTTCGGCGGCCTCGCGGTGCCGGGGTCGGTGCGCTGGGTGACCAACCAGAACCAGCGGTGGGGCTCGTGCACCCCCGGCGACCGCTCCATCCGGCTGAGCAATCGCCTCCAGCGCACGCCG
>JAJPEO010000302.1 GCA_021166815.1 Nocardioides sp. | reverse complement strand
GCTGCTGGTGGACGAGGTAGAGGTCGTCGCGCAGCGCAGCACGCGCCATGGTCTGCCAGCGGTCCTCACGCGGCAGCGCGAAGATGCGGTCGACCAGCGAGGGCAGTCCGAGTCGCTCGCCCAGGGCGAAGTGCACGCGGGCCACCTCGGCCGGGTCGAGCTCCTTGCGGTCAGCGGTCTCGACGATGCCGAGCAGGGCGTAGGCCGGGGCCAGCACCGCCACCCGGGCGGCGAGGTCCTCGGGGATCCCCTGGTCGGTGAGGCGCTTGGCACGCACCCGGTAGTCGTCGAGCTCGCGCCCACCCATGATGTCGGGCAGCGCCGCCATGACGGACTGGACGCGGTCGCGGAAGAAGTCGACGGTCGCGCTGGAGTCCAGCGGCGGGCGCCGGTTGGTGACCAGCCACCGTGACGCGCGCTCGACCAGGGTGCGCATCTCGATGCGCATCCGGGTCTGCCGCTCCGCGGGCACCTGGTTGTCGAGCGCCTTGATCTCCTCGCGCAGCGGCAGCGACCCGAAGATCTCGCGCGCCACGAAGTTGGCGCGGGTGAGGTCGGCCGCGGTCGCACCGGTCTCCCCCGCCAGCCGGGTCCAGAACGTCATGCCCGCGCCGTTGACCAGGTCGTTGACCACCTGCGTCACGATGATCTCGCGCCGCAGCGGGTGGGCCTCCATGGCCGCCTCGAGGTCGGGCTTCATCCGCGAGGGGAAGTAGGCCAGCAGGTCCTCGCGCAGGTACGGGTCGTCGGGCAGGTCGGAGTCGACCAGCTCGTCGGCGAGCACGATCTTGGTCCACGCCAGCAGGACCGACAGCTCGGGCATCGACAGCGCCTCACCGCGGTCGAGGAGCCGCCGCACCTGACGGGTCGACGGCAGCCCCTCCAGCTCGCGGTTGAGGACGCCGCGGCGCTCGAGCTCCTTCATCCAGTCCTCGTGCACGTGCAGGAGGCCGGGGCCGTGGGCGGCCGCGTTGGCGAGGGCGAGGTTCTGCTCGTAGTTGTCGCGCAGCACCAGCTGACCGACCTCGTCGGTCATCTCCGCGAGGAGCCGGTTGCGGCCCTCGACGTCCATGTCGCCGGCGCTGACCACCTTGTCGAGCAGGATCTTGATGTTGACCTCGTGGTCGGAGGTGTCGACGCCGGCGGAGTTGTCGATGAAGTCGGTGTTGATGCGACCCCCGGCTCCCGCGGCGCCGTCCCGGGCGTACTCGATGCGGCCCAGCTGGGTGAAGCCGAGGTTGCCGCCCTCCCCCACGCACCGGGCCCGCAGGTCTCGTCCGTCGATCCGGATGGCGTCGTTGCTCTTGTCTCCGGCGTGGGCGTGGCTCTCCTCGCTGGCCTTCACGTAGGTGCCGATGCCGCCGTTCCACAGCAGGTCGACCGGAGCGGTCAGGATCGCCCGCATCATCTCCACCGGCGTGAGCTGGTCCACGCCCTCCTCAAGCCCCAGCACCCGGCGCACGGCCGGCGACACGGGGATGGACTTGGCCGAGCGGGAGTAGACCCCGCCGCCCTCGGAGATCAGCGACGTGTCGTAGTCCTGCCAGCTGGAGCGAGGCAGGTCGAAGAGCCGCTGGCGCTCGGCGTACGACGCCGCCGGGTCCGGGTCGGGGTCGAGGAAGATGTCACGGTGGTCGAAGGCGGCGACCAGGCGCGTGTGCTCCGAGCGCAGCATGCCGTTGCCGAAGACGTCGCCGGACATGTCGCCGATGCCGACCGCGGTGAAGTCCTCGGCCTGGCAGTCGATGCCCATCTCGCGGAAGTGCCGCTGGACCGACACCCAGGCGCCACGGGCGGTGATGCCCATGCCCTTGTGGTCGTAGCCGACCGAGCCGCCGGAGGCGAACGCGTCGCCCAGCCAGAAGCCGTAGTCCTTGGCGACGCCGTTGGCGATGTCGGAGAACGACGCGGTGCCCTTGTCGGCGGCGACCACGAGGTAGGTGTCGTCGCCGTCGTGGCGTACGACGCCCTGCGGCGGCACGACCGTGGTGCCCTCGGTCCCGTCGACGAGGTTGTCGGTCACGTCGAGGAGACCGCAGATGAAGGTCTTGTAGCAGGCCACGCCCTCGGCGAGCCATGCCTCACGGTCGGAGGGGTCCGGGAGCTGCTTGGCGTAGAAGCCGCCCTTGGCGCCCACCGGCACGATGACGGTGTTCTTGACCATCTGCGCCTTGACCAGGCCGAGGACCTCGGTGCGGAAGTCGTCGCGCCGGTCGGACCAGCGCAGGCCACCACGCGCCACCGCGCCGAAGCGCAGGTGGACGCCCTCGACGCGCGGGCTGTAGACGAAGATCTCGTAGCGCGGCCGCGGCTCGGGGAGCTCCGGGATCGCCGAGGGCTCCAGCTTGAAGGAGATGTAGGGGTGCTGCCCGCCGTCGCGGGCGGTCTGGAAGAAGTTGGTGCGCAGCGTCGCGCGGACGAGGGTGAGGTACGAGCGCAGGATGCGGTCGTGGTCGAGGCTGGCCACGGCGTCGAGGGCCTTGCCGATGCGCTCCTCCCACTCGGCCATCTCCGCGAGCCGCGCCGGGTCGTCACCGGGCCGGTCGTCGGCCCCCGGGTTGAAGCGGGCCTCGAACAGGCCCACGAGCATCCGGGTGATCTCGACGTTGCTGCTCAGCGCCTCCTGGATGGAGTCGACGGCGAACGGCGAGCTGCCCTGGCGCAGGTACTTCGCGTAGGCGCGCAGGACCGTGGCCTGGCGCCACGTGAGGCCCGCCGCGAGGACCAGCTGGTTGAAGCCGTCGGTCTCGTTGTAGCCGTCCCAGATGGCGCGCAGGGCCTCGGCGAAGAGGGTCTTCTCCTCGGCCGAGAACGAGCGGCCGTGGCTGATGCCGAACTCGTAGACGAACGTCTGGCGGTCCAGGCCCTCGAGCTCGTAGGGGCGCTCGTCGATGACCTCCACGCCCATCGAGGTGAGCATGGGCAGCACCGCGCTGAGCGAGAGCGGCGGACCGACGCGGAACATCTTCAGCCGGGCCTCGCCACGGCCGGGGTGGTCCTGGCCGAACAGGGCCAGGTCGATGCCCTCGTCGCCCTGGATCGCCTCGATCCGCTCGAGGTCGGCGGCCGCGGTCTCGGCCTCGAAGTCCTCCTTGTAGCCCTCGGGCCACACGTCGGCCCACGCCTTGGCGAGGCGCGCGCCATCGACCTCGCCCTGCGACTGACGCACAGCCGTCATGAAGTCGTCGCGCCACGAGCGGGAGGCCTCGCCGAGCAGGCGCTCGAGCTCCGCGGGGTCGGCCTCGCGCAGCTGGTGGCCGCGGGGCGGGTGGACGACGAAGTGCACGCGGGCGGTCGTCGACTCGTTGACCCGGGCGGTGAACTCGACGTGCTCCCCGCCCAGCTGCTCGCGCAGGATGGTGGCGAAGCGCTCGCGCACGGTGGTGTTGTAGCGGTCGCGGGGCAGGTAGACCATCACCGAGACGTAGCGCTGGTAGGTGTCGCGGCGTACGAACATCCGCAGCTGCCGGCGCTCGCGGGCGTACATCACGGCCAACGCGATCGGCGCGAGCTCCTCGGCCGAGGTGTGGAAGAGCTCGTCGCGGGGGTAGTTCTCCAGGGTGTCCAGGAGCGCCTTGCCGGCGTGGCTCTGGGCCTCCAGCCCGGCGATCTCGAGGACCTGCGCGAACTTCTCGCGCAGCAGCGGGATGCGGGTGACCGACTCGGTGTACGCCGTGCTCGAGAAGAGCCCCAGGAAGCGGCGCTCACCGACCACCTCGCCGGCGGCGTCGAACACCTTCACGCCGACGTAGTCGAGGTAGGACGGTCGGTGCACGGTCGCGCGCGAGTTGGC
>JAJPEO010000301.1 GCA_021166815.1 Nocardioides sp. | reverse complement strand
GTGGGCGGCGAGCTTCGCGCTGTACCCCGCCTTCCTCGCCTACGGCGGCTGGAACGGCCAGGGCGCCACGACCCCGCCGACGGTCACCGTGACCGTGCTCGCCGCCCTCCTGGGAGTCACCGTCCACGTCCTCCTGGCCCTGCCCGGCCTGGTCGCCGACCACGCGGAGGGCGAGCGTTCCCTGCCCCTGCGCCTGGCGCTGCGGCTGAGCACCCCCCGCCTGCTGTGGCTCGCCGTCGCGAGCGCCGTGGCCGTCGTCGTGGCCATCCTCATTGCGGGCCGGACCGCCGGAGTGACCTGACGCGGCGCTAGCATGTGGCTCGCGTGCGGCCACCGGGGTCGTACGACGCCGTTCCGACCGCGAAGGCCATCACATGCAGCTCCGACGTTCTCTCGCGACCGCCACCGCGGTCCTCGCGCTCGCCGCCCCGCTGAGCGGTTGTGGCATCAGGGGGTTCGACTACCCCACCGAGCGGGTCTACACGCCTGGCGCCGGCACCAACAACACCTCGGGTGACGTCGACGTGCTCTCCGCCGTCGTGGTGTCCGGGACCGAGGACCAAGGCACCCTGATCGTCACCCTGGTCAACGGCTCCGAGGAGGAGCGCACCCTCCAGGGCCTGTCTGGCAAGCGCGTGGTGACCAGCGAGGGCGTGGAGCCGACCCCCGTCGAGTTCGCCGAGTTCGAGCCCGTCGCGGTGGAGCCCGGGCAGAGCGTCAACTTCGCCGAGCCGGCGCTGGAGATCACCCTCACCGGCACGTTCGCGGCCGGCAACTTCCTCGAGGTGACCTTCGAGTTCGACGACGGCGAGCGCGTCACGATGAGCGTCCCGGTCGTCGAGGACGAGGGCAGCGACTGGGCCGGGCTGGACGCGTCATGACCCACACCCTCGTCCTGCTCCGCCACGGCGAGAGCGAGTGGAACGCCAAGAACCTGTTCACCGGCTGGGTCGACGTCGCGCTGACCGACAAGGGCCGCGCCGAGGCCGTGCGGGGCGGCGAGCTGATGCGCGAGGCGGGCGTGCTGCCCGACGTCGTCCACACCTCGCTGCAGCGCCGCGCCATCAACACCGCGTGCCTGGCCCTCGACGCCGCCGACCGCCACTGGATCCCGGTCAAGCGCAGCTGGCGCCTCAACGAGCGCCACTACGGCGCGCTGCAGGGCAAGGACAAGAAGCAGACCCTGGAGGAGTTCGGCGAGGAGCAGTTCATGCTCTGGCGCCGCTCCTTCGACACCCCGCCGCCGCCCCTGGCCGACGACAGCGAGTGGTCGCAGGCCGCGGACGTCCGCTACGCCGACCTCGGCGAGGACCTGCCGCGCACCGAGTGCCTCAAGGACGTGATCGCCCGGTTCCTGCCCTACTGGGAGGACGAGATCGTCCCCGACCTCCAGGCCGGCCGTACGGTCCTGGTGGCCGCCCACGGCAACAGCCTGCGCGCCCTGGTCAAGCACCTCGACCAGATCAGCGACGACGACATCGCGGGCCTCAACATCCCCACGGGCATGCCGCTGGTCTACCGCCTTGACGAGGAGCTGCGCCCCACCGTCGCCGGCGGCGAGTACCTCGACCCGGAGGCCGCTGCCGCTGCCGCGGCGGCCGTCGCCAACCAGGGCCGCTGACCACGCACGAAGCCCCCGCACGCCGAGGCGTGCGGGGGCTTCGTCGTCGACGGGGTCAGTCGCGGCTGACCTGCTCGCCGGTGACCACGAAGATCACGCGGTTGGCCACCGACACGGCGTGGTCGGCGATGCGCTCGTAGTAGCGCCCCAGCAGGGCGATGTCGACCGCCGCCTCGACGCCGTGGGGCCAGTCCTTCGACAGCAGCTCGTTGAAGCCGCGGCGCCGCAGCTGGTCCATGATCTCGTCGTCGCGGCCCAGCTCGATCGCCGCCTCCACGTCGCGGTCGGCGATGATCGAGCGCACGCGACGGACCATGTCCTCGGCCACCTCGGCCATCCGCTCCATCGTGGCGCGCATCTCCTCGGGCACCGCGACGTGGGGCACGCGCAGGCGCGCGATCTTGGCCACGTGCACCGACAGGTCGCCCATCCGCTCGAGCTCGGTGACCATCCGCAGGGCGGAGACGACGACGCGCAGGTCGCCGGCCACCGGCTGCTGCAGCGAGAGGAGCGCGAAGGCGTTGTCCTCGACCTTCTCGCGCGCGTTGTCGATCGCGTCGTCGGCCGAGATGACCTGCTCGGCGAGGTGGACGTCGCCGGTCATCAGGGCCGAGGAGGCGTCGTGGACGGCGGTCTCGACGAGGCCGCAGATGGCCGCCAGGTCCTCGAAGATGCCGTCGAGCTGGTCATGGAAGGCTTCACGCATGGCCGCAGACTAGGACCCGCAGGTGACCATTCCCCACGCACCGGTGAACGCCGGGTGAACTCTGGGCCGAGCCTGTCTCGCGGAGCGCTCCCCACCCCTATCGCTGCGTAGCATGGTGGCGTGGACTCAGCCTGGCAGGCGGCGACCGTGGTCGCCGTCGCGGTCATCGTCGCCGGCGTGGCGCTTCTCGCCTGGGTGATCAGCGACCGCCAACGCCGGCGTATCCCCGCCCACGAGGAACCTGCCGTGCCCCCCAGCGTGACCGCCGTCCTGAGCGTGCTGCGCTCCTCGGCCGTCGTGCTCGACGAGGACGACCGCGTGCTGAAGGCCTCCGCGCCCGCCTATGCCCTGGGCCTGGTCCGGGGCAGCCAGCTGCTGGTCGACGACCTGGTCGCGCTCGTCCACGAGGTGCGGCGCGACGGCGAGATCCGCGAGGCGCAGTTCGACCTCCCGACCAGCGACCCGTTCACCACCCGCACCGTCAACGCCCGCGTGGCCCCTCTCGGCACGCGCCTGGTCCTGGCCCTGGTGGAGGACCGCACGCGCGAGAAGCGCGTCGAAGCGGTGCGCCGCGACTTCGTGGCCAACGTCAGCCACGAGCTCAAGACGCCGGTGGGCGCCATCCAGCTGCTCGCCGAGGCGGTCAACGACGCGGCCGACGACCCCGAGGCCGTGCAGCGCTTCGCAGCCCGCATGCTCGCCGAGAGCGAGCGCCTGAGCCGCCTGGTGCAGCAGATCATCGAGCTCTCCCGCCTCCAGGCCGACGACCCGCTGGACAAGCCGGTCGTCGTCGACCTCGACAGCACCGTCGCCGCCGCCGTGGACGCGGTCGCGACCAAGGCCTCCGCCCGCGGCATCGAGGTGCTGGTCGACGGGCAGGAGGGGTTGGCGCTGTTCGGCTCCGAGCAGCAGATCGCGGCGGCCATCGCCAACCTGGTCACCAACGCGGTGACGTACTCCCCCGACGGATCGCGCGTGGTCGTCACCACCCGCGAGACCGACGACCGCGTCGAGGTCTCCGTGGTCGACCAGGGCATCGGCATCCCGCCGGCCGAGGTCGACCGGATCTTCGAGCGGTTCTACCGCGTCGACCCGGCGCGCCACCGCTCCACGGGCGGCACCGGGCTGGGCCTGTCCATCGTCAAGCACGTCGCGGCCACCCACGGCGGGGACGTGCGCGTGTGGTCGGTCGAGGGCCAGGGCTCGACGTTCACCCTCAGCCTGCCGGGGGGCAACCCCGGCACACCCCCTCGGCGCCCGACCGGTGCCGCCGGGAACGACACGGAGAAGCAGGAGGTACGCCGGTGACCCGGGTACTGGTCGTCGAGGACGAAGAGAGCTACAGCGACCCACTCGCCTACATGCTCCGCAAGGAGGGCTACGAGGTCGCGATCGCTGCTGACGGCAACACCGCCCTCGCCGAGTTCGAGCGCAACGGCGCCGACATCGTGCTGCTGGACCTGATGCTGCCGGGCGTGCCCGGCACCGAGGTGTGCCGCCAGATCCGGGCCACCTCGACCGTGCCGGTGATCATGGTCAGCGCGAAGGACGACGAGATCGACAAGGTCGTCGGTCTCGAGCTCGGCGCTGACGACTACGTCACCAAGCCGTACTCCCCCCGTGAGCTCGTCGCCCGCATCCGGGCGGTGCTGCGCCGGGGCCAGGAGCCCGAGCTGATGCCCGACGTGCTCGAGGCCGGCCCGATCCGCATGGACGTCGAGCGCCACGTCGTCACGGTCTCCGGTGTCGAGCAGCGCTTCCCGCTCAAGGAGTTCGAGCTGCTGGAGATGTTCCTGCGCAACCCCGGCCGGGTGCTCACCCGGGGCCAGCTGATCGACCGCGTGTGGGGATCGGACTACGTCGGCGACACCAAGACCCTCGACGTGCACGTCAAGCGACTGCGTGCCAAGCTCGAGCCCGACCCCGGTGAGCCGAAATTCCTGACGACAGTGCGCGGTCTGGGATACAAACTGGACGTGTGACGGCCACTTCGCCGTGGCTCCCCCTCGGCGCGGCAGCCACCACACTCGTCCTCTGGGCCAGCGCCTTCGTCGGCATCCGACACCTCGGCGAGTCCCTGAGCCCCGGCGCCCTGTCGCTCGGCCGGCTCACGGTCATGCTGCTGGCCCTGCTTGTGCTGCTCCGGGGACGGCCCGGCCGCGCACCCACGCGCGCCGAGTGGCCGCTGATCCTCTTCGGCGGGGCCTCGTGGTTCGGCGTCTACAACCTGGCCCTCAACGAGTCCGAGCGTCGCATCGACGCCGCGACCGCGGCCCTCGTGGTGCAGATCGGACCGCTGCTGGTGGCCCTGCTCGCCACCCTCTTCCTCGGCGAGCGGCTGACCCGGTGGCTCCTCGTCGGCATGGCCGTCGGCTTCTCCGGAGTCGTCCTGATCGGCCACGCCTCGGCCACGAGCAGCAGCGGGGACCTGGTGGGCGTACTGCTCGCAGCTGTCGCCGCCCTCACCTTCGCGATCGGCGTGCTCACCCAGAAGAAGCTGCTGCCCACCATGCCGGCACTGCAGCTGACGTTCTGGTACGCCCTCGTCGGCTGGGTCGTGTGCCTTCCCTGGGGCGCCACGACGGTCCGTGAGCTCTCGGCCGCGAGCGGCGACACCTGGGGGTGGGTGGTCTACCTCGGCGTGTTCCCCTCGGCCATCGCGTTCGTCGCCTGGGCCTACGCGCTGTCGCGGGCCAACGCCTCGACGTTCGCCCAGACCACCTTCCTGGTGCCGTTCATCACCGCCCTGCTCGCCTGGGTGCTGCTGGAGGAGGTGCCGCCCCTGCTCGCCTTCGTGGGGGGCGCGCTGTGCATCGGCGGGGTGCTGCTCACACGTCGTCGGTGACCGCCGGGGACTGCCCCGCCTCGAGCCAGCCGCGGAAGGCCTCGAGGTTGCGGGTGGGCTCGCCGCGCGAGACGCGCCACTCCCACTCCTTGCGGATGGAGGTCTCGAAGCCCATCTCGAGGATGGCGTTGAAGGACTCGTCGGCGTTGGCCAGCACCGAGCCGAGGATCCGGTCGAGCTCGTCGGCGCTCACCGCGCTCATCGGCAGCCGCGCCTCGAGGTAGATGTCGCCGTGGCGGTCGACGGCGAAGGAGACGGCGTACATCCGCAGGTTGCGCTCGAGCAGCCAGCGGTGGACGCGCGCATGGTTCTCGTCGGGGTTGCGGCACACGAAGGCGTGGACGCCGAGCGCGTGCGGGCCGACGTCGAGGCGGACCGGCGTCTGCAGCTTCTTCTCGCCGGGCAGGGCGAAGGAGAACGACTCCCCCTGCTCCTCGAACTCGATGTCGTTGTCGCGCAGGTAGGAGCGCACGGTCTCGATCGGGTTCATGGGGCCATCACAGCACGCCCGGTCACGCACACGCTCGCTGCTCAGCCGGCCAGGTCGGCCGCGGGCACCGCCATCAGGCTGCGGGCCTTGTCGTAGGAGGCGAGGGTGCGCTCGGCCGTACGGTCCCAGGAGAACTCCTGGGCGTGCGCCAGCGCGCCCTTGCCGAGGCGCCGGGCGAGGTCGCCGTCGACGACGAGGCGCCGCAGCGCGGCCGCCCAGTCGCGCGGCTCGTGGGTGTCGACGAGCAGGCCGCTCACCCCGTCGCGCACCACGGTCGTCAGGCCGCCGACCGCGGCGGCCACGACAGGCGTGCCGGTGGCCTGGGCCTCGACCGCGACGAGCCCGAAGGACTCGTTGTAGGACGGCACGGCCACGGTCGTCGCGGCGGCGCACCACACGGCGAGCTCGTCCTGCGTGACCGGCGGCACGAACCGTACGACGTCCTCGATCCCCAGCTCCGCGGCCAGCACGGCCAGGGACTCGGGGTGCTCCAGCCCGGAGCCGGAGGGGCCGCCGACGACGGGCACGACCAGCCGGCTGCGCAGCGCCGGGTCCTGGGCGAGGAGCTCGGCGACGGCGCGCAGCAGCACGTCGGGAGCCTTGAGCGGCTGGATCCGGCCGGCGAACATCAGGATCGCGGCGTCCTCGGGCAGCCCGAGCGAGCGACGAGCCTCAGCCCGGTCGCGGGGACGGAACACCGACAGGTCGACGCCGGGGTGCACGACGTCGACGCGGGCGGGGTCGGCGTCGTAGAGCTCGATCAGCTGGCGGGCCTCGGTCTCGGTGTTGGCGACGACGAGATCGGACGCCGCCACGACCTGGTCCTCGCCGATCAGGCGGGCCATCGGCTCGGGGGTGTCACCCTCGGCGAGCGCCGCGTTCTTGACCTTGGCCATCGTGTGCATGGAGTGGATGAGCGGGACGTTCCAGCGGTCGCGGGCCAGCGCACCGACCTGCCCGGAGAGCCAGTAGTGGGAGTGCACGACGTCGTAGTGGCCCACCGGGTGCGCCGCCTCGGCGCGCAGCACCTCGCGCGCGAAGGTGCACAGCTGGGCGGGGAGCTCGCCCTTGCTGAGCCCCTCGTAGGGGCCGGCCATCACGTGGCGCACGAGGACCCCGTCGGCGACCTCGACCACCGGCGGCTGGGCCGAGGCAATGGCGCGGTTGAAGACGTCCACCGCGATCCCCTGCTGCGCCAGGCGCCTGGAGAGCTCGATGACGTAGACGTTCATGCCGCCCGCGTCCCCGGTGCCTGGCTGGTCCAGCGGGGAGGTGTGCAGGCTGATCATCGCGACCCGGTCACCCACGCGGCCTCCTCGTTGCGCTCACCTCAGGCGCAACCACCCGAGGGCCCGCATGATTCCCGGTCCCGCGATCGCCGAGCAGACGACCCCCACGACCAGGGACAGCCCGAGCGCCAGCCACGGCGCGGTGTCCTCGAGCCGGGGGTAGACCTGCCAGTGGGTGAGGTAGATCCACAGCGAGGCGCCGGCCAGCACGCCGGTGACCTTCGCCACGGCTCCCGGCAGGCGCACGTGCGGCAGCCAGACGAGGGCCAGCAGGCCGAGGGCGACGTAGACGTTGCGGTGCACCTGGTCGAACGCCCCCACCATCGTCACGACACCGACGACGCTCACGAGCACCCGCTGCCGG
This sequence comes from Nocardioides sp., assembly GCA_021166815.1. GTDB lineage: Bacteria > Actinomycetota > Actinomycetes > Propionibacteriales > Nocardioidaceae > Nocardioides. The sequence continues at coordinate 6,067 of JAJPEO010000301.1, read as the reverse complement.
GTCGTACGGGCGCGGGCCGCCGCCCAGCCCAGGGCGACGAGCCAGAAGACCACGTGGGAGCGGTGGTCACCGTCGCCGGGGACGTTGACGACGTCGTAGCGGGTCAGCATCGCGAGCGCGACGAGGGCCATCGGGAACGCGAAGGGACGCGCGCGCTCCCACGCGTCGACGCGCGGGACGGCGAGCACGAGAGCGAGCACCACCAGGGTGTGCACGACGACCTCGATGAACCAGAAGTACCACTCCGGTTCGCTCCAGCTGGCCGAGGTGAGGCCGTTGACCAGCCAGACCTGGCGCCAGGTCAGCCCCTCGGCCCACAGCCCCCACACCGAGAAAAGGCCGATGACCAGCACCGACGGCACGGCCACGCGGGCCGCCGAGGACAGGATGCGCCGGAAGCGCTCGCGGCGGGGAGCGTCGGTGAGCTGGAACCGTGCGAGGTTGAAGCCGACCACCGCCAGCAGCAGGTGGGCGCCGCCGAGCAGCGTGAACGCGTTGGCGTGGGTGCCGACGATCGTGAGGATCCCGAGGGCCCGCAGCACGACGTTGGTCTCCACGCGCCGGCCGCGGCGCCGCGGGCCGCCGGCGATGTCGGCCAGGGCGGCGGCAGGCCGGTGCGGCCAGTCGGCCGGCAGGTCGCCGAGGAGCTCCTCGAGGCGCATCGAGACCTCGACGTAGGACAGCGAGTCGCCGCCCAGGGTCACGAAGGAGTCGGTCGGGCGCGCATCGGGGCGTCCGAGCAGCCCGGCCAGCAGCGCGGTGACGTCGGCCGGCGTGACCTGCCCGGCGACGGGGCCGCTGGGCTGCTGCTCGGTCGCGAGCCGGACGAGCTCGGGGTAGTCGACCTTGCCGCGGGCGTTGCGCGGCAGGTCGGGCAGCGTCACGATGCGCAGCGCGGCCGGCGCCAGCGCGCAGGCCCGTACGCCGGCCGCGTGCAGCGTCTCCGGGTCGATCCCGCGCGCACCCGTGGCGACGCCCAGCACGACCTGGTCCCCGGCGTCCGCGGCCGCGACCACGAAGCCGTCGCGGGCCAGGTGTCGCTCGACCTGGTCGAGGTCGATCCGCAGGCCGCACACCTTCGCGAAGCGGCTGCGGCGGCCCACGATCTCCCAGAGGCCGTCGTCCCTCTGCCGGGCGAGGTCGCCGGTGCGCAGCTCGGTGACCTCGCGCCCGAGGGCCAGGTCGGCCGGCGAGGTCGCGTAGCCCAGCATGATGCCGGGGCCGCTGGCGACCAGCTCCCCCACCGACGGGTCGGGGTGGTCCACCCCGACCAGGCGCAGGTCGACGTTGTCGAGGGGCAGGCCGATCGACCCCGGCGCGACGTCGGCGAGGCCGGGCGGCAGCGTGGTGAGCCGGGCGGTCGCCTCGGTCTGGCCGTACATCACGACGAGGTCGAAGCCGCGCTCACGGCCCACCGCGGCCCACTCGCGCACGTTCTCCGGCGCCATCCGGCCGCCGGCCTGGGTGACGTAGCGCAGCCGCGGCAGGTCACGCTCGGCGAAACCGCTGCGCTGCAGCAGGTCGAAGGTGTGCGGGACGCCGGCGATCGTGGTGATGTCGGACGCGTGGCGCCAGTAGTCCTCGTCGAGGACGGACGTGTCGTGCAGGCGTACGGCAGCCCCGCGCGCGAGGTGGCTGTGCAGGACCGAGAGGCCGTAGCAGTAGGTCAGCGGGAGGCCCAGGCTCGCGACGTCGTCGGGCCGGATGGCCAGCCGCCGCGCGATCGCGGTGGCGTTGGCGAGGAGGTTGTCGCGGGAGAGCCGTACGAGCTTGGCCGAGCCGGTCGACCCGCTCGTGGACAGCAGCAGCGCCAGGTCGGGATGCAGCTCGTGGGCGCTGCCCTCCCGGTGCCAGGTGGCGACCCCGTCGCAGACCTCGACGTCAGGGTCGTACGTCGCGGCCAGGGCGGCGCGCCCCTGCGCCGAGCCCATCAGCACGACCTGGTCCGCGGCCAGCGCGGCGAGGTACTGGACGACGGACTCGACGTCGTTGCCCGGGGTGAGGAGCACGAGACGGCGGGCCCCGGCGTAGGCCCGGGCAGCCTCCTCGACGCGGCCTGCCAGGCCGGCGTAGCTGAGGGTGGTCGAGCCCTCCCGCAGGGCCGGTCGATCAGCGAAGCGCTCGAGGTGCCCGAGCAGGTCGAACCGCCCCGCGGGGAGCGCGGTCGTCGAGTCGGGCTGGAGAGTCACCCGGACACTTTATGAGGTTAGCCTTACCTATGCCAACGTGACGGCGACGACACCGCCGGCTCAGCGGGCGTGGGCGCCGCCACGCCGCGCCGGCGCCTCGCGCTCGCGGCCGCGGGCCCGGACCCCCACAGCCACTCCCACGAGGACGGCGACCACGCCCAGCGCTTGGTCGTACCAGTCCGGGGCAGCGGGGCGCACCAGCTCGACCAGCGACCAGGCCAGCAGGGCGGTGGCGACCGCGACGACGACACGAAGTGGCACGATCGTGCTGGCGACGAGGGTCGACCCCCACAGCGCCACGGCGACGAGCAGGAGCACGAGCCCCGCGGCGTGCAGGAGCGAGCCCGTCGTGCCGTCCGCGCCGAGCACGGGCGGGACGAGCCAGAGAAGACCACCGCCCACCGCGCAGGCGGGGGCGAAGAGCGCCGAGAACATCCGTCCAGTGTTCCCGCCCCGCCGCGCGACGGCAAACGGCAGGGGTCGATCAGGCCTCGGCGGTCCCCTGGTGGAACAGCTGCCGCCAGTCGCCGCGGTCACGCACCCAGAGCGAGCTGCGCAGGGTCGAGGACCCGTCCTCCCCCAGTGCCCTCCACACCAGAAGCTGCACGCCGGGGGCGACCTCCGACAGCGACACGACGTCGAGGTGGGTGGGGATGACCGGGTGGACGTCGTCCAGGAACTCCTCGCGGGTCCACAGCCGTCCCGAGCGGCCGACCTCCTGCCACTGCGGGTGGAGCAGCGCCGCCACCCGGGTGCGGTCCGAGCGCACGTCGTCGCTCAGCAACGAGCGCTCCAGCTCGATGACGCGCTCGGCGTCGCTGGGCTCGTGCCCGCCGTCGAGGTCGCTGAACAGGTCGGGCTCGCGCTCGGCGGGAGGCGGCGGCGCCGAGGCTGCCGCCCCCGGCCACCCCGGGCCGGCAGCGGGGGCCCGCCCCTCCTTGTGGGCCAGCGCCGCCGCGTTGGCCAGCCGGTCGGCCTCCTCGTTGAGGTGGTGGCCCGCGTGCCCCTTCACCCACTCGAACTTCACCCGACGCCCCTGCATCGCCGCGTCGAGGGCCTGGACGAGGTCGAGGTTCATGACGGGCTTGCCGTCACCCTTCTTCCAGCCCCGCCGCTTCCACGCGGCCATCCACTTGGTGATCGTGTTGATGACGTAGGTGCTGTCGCAGTAGACGTGGAGCTCGTCGTCGACGTGGGCGGTCTGCTGGAGCAGGTCGAGCACCGCCATCAGCTCGCCCATGTTGTTGGTGCCGTGGTCCCACCCGCCGCTGGCCCAGTGGTCGCGGTCGACGTACCAGCCCCAGCCCGCGGGGCCGGGATTGCCGAGGGCGGAACCGTCTGCGGCGGCGATGATCGTCACGGGGCGTGATCCTGCCACGATGGGTTCCATGACCACCCGTACCGCCGTCGTCACCGGTGCGTCCAGCGGCATCGGCGCCGCCACCGCCCGCGCCCTCGCCGCCGCCGGCTTCCACGTCGTGTGCGCCGCCCGGCGCTCCGACCGCATCGCCGCCCTCGCCGCCGAGATCGGCGGCGAGGCCATCACCTGCGACGTCACCGACCCCGAGTCCGTCGCAGCCCTGGCCGCCGCCGTGCCGGTGTGCCACGTCCTGGTCAACAACGCCGGCGGCGCCCTCGGCGTCGATCCCGTCGAGACCGCCGACCTGGGCCACTGGCAGCAGATGTACGACACCAACGTGATCGGGCTGGTCCGCGTGACGCAGGCGCTGCTGCCGGCCCTGCGCGCCAGCGGTGACGCGGTCGTGGTCAACGTCGGCTCGATCGCGGGGAGGGTGGCGTACGAGAACGGCGGCGGCTACACCGCGGCCAAGCATGCGACCAGGGTCGTCACCGAGACGCTGCGCCTGGAGCTCAACGGCGAGCCGATCCGCATCAGCGAGGTCGCGCCGGGGATGGTGCAGACCGAGGAGTTCTCGCTCGTGCGCTACGGCGGCGACCAGGCGAAGGCGGACGCCGTCTACGCCGGGGTGGACCAGCCGCTGGTCGCCGAGGACGTCGCCGACGCCATCTGCTGGGTGGCCACCCGCCCCTCCCACGTCAACATCGACGAGCTCGTCATCAAGCCGCGCGCGCAGGCCGCACCCCACAAGGTGCACCGCTCCTGACCCTTCGCCGGGCGCTGTGGGAGACTCCCCCCGTGGAGACCATTGGCCTGATCGGCGGCATGAGCTGGGAGAGCAGTCTCGTCTACTACCGCGACCTCAACGTCGGGGTGCAGGAGCGGCTCGGCGGGCTCTCCTCACCCAAGCTGGCGCTGACCACGGTCGACTTCGCCGAGGTCACCGACCTCGAGGACGACGAGCGCTGGGACCAGATCGGCAGCCTGCTGGCCGACGCCGCGGTCCGCGTCGAGCGCGCGGGGGCCGACTTCCTCCTGATGTGCACCACGACGTTCCACAAGGTGGCCGACCAGGTCGAGGAGGCCGTCGAGATCCCGCTGCTCCACCTCGGCGACGTGGTCGCCAAGGCGGTGCTGGACGCGGGCATCACCACCGTCGGCTTCATCGGCACCAAGGTCGCGATGACCGAGGGCTTCTTCGTCGACCGGCTGGCCTCCCACGGGGTGAAGGCCCTCGTCCCCGACGAGCGCCACCACGACTTCCTCAACGACGCCATCTACGAGGAGCTCGTCCACGGCCACGTGCTGCCGCGGACCCGCTCCCGCGTCGTCGGGATCATCAACGACCTGTGGGACGCCGGCGCGGGGGGCGTGCTCCTCGGCTGCACCGAGCTCGAGCTGCTGATCAGCCAGTCCGACGTGGAGCTCCCGGTCTTCCCGTGCACGACCCTGCACGTCCAGGCCGCGCTCGACCGCGCGCTGGCCTGAACGAACCGGTCAGCCCAGGAGCTTGCGCGCCATCACGAGGCGCTGGACCTGGTTGGTGCCCTCGTAGATCTGGGTGATCTTGGCGTCGCGCATCATCCGCTCGACGGGGAAGTCCTGCGTGTAGCCGTAGCCACCGAGCAGCTGCACCGCATCGGTGGTGATCTCCATGGCGACGTCGGAGGCCAGGCACTTGGCCGCGGCCCCGAAGAAGCCGAGGTCGGCGTCCTCGCGCTCGGACTTGGCTGCGGCCACGTAGACCATCTGGCGCGCTGCCTCGAGCTTCATCGCCATGTCGGCGAGCATGAACTGGATGCCCTGGAAGTCGGCGATCGCCTTGCCGAACTGGCGGCGCTCCTTGACGTAGCCGACGGCGAAGTCGAGCGCACCCTGGGCGATGCCGATGGCCTGGGCGCCGATCGTGACGCGGGTGTGGTCGAGGGTGCGCAGGGCCAGCTTGAGGCCGCCGCCGGGCTCGCCGATCATCCGGTCGGCGGGGATGCGCACGTTGTCGAAGAGCAGCTCGCGGGTCGGGGAGCCCTTGATGCCCATCTTGCGTTCCTTCTCGCCGAAGGTGAAGCCGGCATCCGACTTCTCCACGACGAACGCGCTGACGTTGCTGCCGCGCGCCGCATCGGGGTCGGTCACGGCCATCACGGTGTAGAAGTCGGACACCCCGGCGTTGGTGATCCACGACTTCTGCCCGTTGAGCACCCACTCGTCACCGTCGCGCACGGCGCGGGTCCGCATGGACGCCGTGTCACTGCCGGCGTCGCGCTCGGAGAGGCCGTACGAGAACCCGGAGGTGCCGGCCGCGAGCGGGGTGAGGTAGCGCGCCTTGAGCTCCTCGGAGCCGCCCAGGATGAGCGGCATGCTGCCCAGCTTGTTGACGGCGGGGATGAGCGAGGAGGACGCGCAGACCCGCGCCACCTCCTCGATCACGATGCACGTGGCCAGCGCGTCCGCGCCGACGCCGCCGTACTGCTCGGGGACGTGGGGCGCGAAGAAGTCCGACGCGACCAGCACGTCGTGG
>JAJPEO010000300.1 GCA_021166815.1 Nocardioides sp. | reverse complement strand
GACGGCGTGGCCTCTGACCAGCGGGTTCGGTGGAGCTGAGGGGATTCGAACCCCTGACCTTCTCATTGCGAACGAGACGCGCTACCAACTGCGCCACAGCCCCAAGCATCGGTGATGCGTCGGAAAAGATAGCACCGAGGGGACGTGCGGTCCCAATCAGGCTCAGGCGCCGTTCGCGCGGCGCTCGTCGGCCTCGCGGACGACCTTCTCGGCCTTCTCGATGAGCTCGGCCTCGCGGGCCAGGGCGGAGTCGATCTCGGAGCGGCCGCTCGACCAGACACCGGTGGAGTCGAGGTCGATCGTGGAGACCGTGCGGCGCGGGGCCGAGGGCTTGCTGACGTAGGTGGGCAGCGGCGTGGGCTGCATGTCCCAGGCACCGGGGACCGACTCGCGCACGATCGGGATCTCTCCGGAGAGCACGGCGGGGAGCTCGGCGGCGGGCATGTCGACCGGGACGGCAGGAGCCGGGACCGGAGGCGCGGCAGGCACCGCTGGGATCTCGCCCGTCAGCTCGGTGTCGACCTCGGGCAGGTCCCCGATCTCGATCAGCGAGCTGGGCCGGCGCACGGCGCGGCGCTCGATCTTGACCGACACGCGGCAGGCGACCAGCCAGGCCACGAGCAGCCCGACCGGGATGGCCACCCACGGCCAGGCGACGACCTTGGCGACCGCCAGGCCGATGACGACGGCGTTGGCGACCAGGATCAGGGCGAGGACGTTGCGGCGGCGACGGGCGGCCTTGCGGGCGGCGGCGCGGCGCACGGCTGCGGGGACCGGGCGCGGGGCCGCGGCCGGCGCCGCGACAGGAGCCACGGGGCGCGGCTTCGTCTCGACGGCGGGGCGGGCGGCACGACGCAGCGGGGCGATCACCAGGCGGGCGTTGCGGCCGGAGACCGGCTCGCGACGCGCCAGGACGCGCATGGTGTGCGAGAAGCGCTCCACCGACCGGCTGCGCCGGACCTCGTCATGGTGCTTGATGGCCTTGGGCACGAGGTAGACGGCCCAGGCGACCGCCAGGGCTACGAAGATCAACGGGCTCAGGTCCACGAGCCTGAGCGTAGAAGCGTTATCGCACGGTGGGACGGATGTCCATAGGTGTGTCGCAGATCTACTTGTGTGACTGGTGGTTCGGTTCGGGGGCCCGCGGCGGCCACTCCTCGGTCGTCACGGCGTAGATCCGGTGGTCGCGCCAGTCCCCGTCGATGTGCAGGAAGCGGGGCGCGTAGCCCACCTCGCGCAGCCCCAGCTTCTCGACGACCCGCAGCGAGTTGGTGTTCTCGGGACGGATGCAGATCTCGACGCGGTGCAGGCCCACGGGGCCGAAGCAGTGGTCGATGACCCGCGCGACCGCATCGGGGACGATCCCCCTGCCGGCGTACTCCTGCGCGATCCAGTAGCCGATCGACGCGAACTGCGCCGACCCGCGGACGACGTTGCTGACCGTCACCTGGCCCGCGAACCGACCGTCGACCTCGATGACGAACGGCAGGCCGGTGCCGGCCCGGCCCGATGCCCGCAGCCGCTGGATGACGGACGCGTACGTCGCCGGTCGCGGTCCGGAGCCCGGCGGCGCGGTCGCGTCCCAGGGGCTCAGCCAGTCGTGGTTGCGGGCGCGGACCCGCCGCCAGGACTCGGCGTCGCGGCGCGAGAGCGGACGCAGCACGTAGCCCTCCCCCTCGAGCCGGGCGGGCCAGCCCGGCGCCCTCGGGGTCAGTGGTCGCTCCCCACGACCTGCTCGACGGCGTGGCGCAGCACGGGCTCGAGCACGCCGAGGCCGTCCTTCACGCCGCCCTTGGAGCCGGGGAGGTTGATCACCAGGCACTGCCCGACGATGCCGGCCAGGCCTCGCGACAGCATCGCCGTCGGGATCCCCTTGGCGACGCCGGCCCCGCGGATCGCCTCGGCGATGCCGGGCACCTGGCGCTCCAGCAACCCCGCGGTGACCTCGGGCGTGCGATCGGTCGGCGTCAGGCCGGTCCCGCCCGTGGTGAGGACGACCCGTGCCCCGTCGGCGACCGCAGCGCTGATCGCCTCGCCGACGGGCTCACCGTCGGGGACGACCACCGGGGCGTCGCACTCGAACCCCTGCGCCTGCAGCCAACCCACGATCACCGGGCCGGTCTCGTCGGCGTAGACCCCCGCGGCAGCCCGGTTGGACGCGACGACGACCGCGGCCCTCACGACCTGCTCCAGTCGCCCGACCGGCCCCCGGACTTGGCCTCCACCCGGATGTCGGTGATGACGGCGGCCTTGTCGACCGCCTTGACCATGTCGACGACGGTGAGGGCGGCGACGCTCACTGCGGTGAGCGCCTCCATCTCCACGCCGGTGCGGTCGGTCGTGCGGACGGTGGCGCTGATCGCGACGGCGTCGTCGAGCACCTCGAGGTCGACGGTCACCCCGGAGATGGACAGCGGGTGGCACAGCGGGACCAGCGCCGGGGTCTGCTTGGCGCCCATGATCCCGGCCAGGCGTGCCACGGCGAGCGCGTCGCCCTTGGGCACCCCCTCGCCGCGGAGCAGCGCCACGACCTGCGGGCTGACCAGCACGCGGCCCGAGGCCGTGGCCTCGCGCGTGGTCACGTCCTTGTCGGAGACGTCGACCATGCGTGCCGCGCCGCGCTCGTCGACGTGGGTGAGCCGGTCGCTGGTCGCCATCAGAAGTCCTCGTCCAGGCGCAGCACGGCGACCATCTCGCCGGCGGTGAGGGCGGTGGTCTCCGGCGGCACGACGATGAGGGCGTTCGAGGTCGCGAGGTCGCCCATCAGGTGCGAGCCGTGGCCACCGACGGGGGTGACGAACGTGCCTCCACGGTCGGTCTCGACGACGGCACGCACCATCTGCTGGCGGCCCGGGGGCGAGGAGAGGCCGTGGGTCAACCGGGCACGGGTCGTCGGCCGCGAGAACGGCAGCTTGCCCATCATCCGGCGGATCGCCGGGAGCACGAAGGTCTCGAAGGAGACGTACGCCGACACCGGGTTGCCCGGGAGCGTGAAGACCGGCGTCGCGTCCTCGCCCACGGTGCCGAAGCCCTGCGGCTTGCCCGGCTGCATCGCGACCCCGCCGAACCACATCGTGCCCTGCTGCGACAGCGACTCCTTGACCACGTCGAAGTCACCCTCGCTGACCCCGCCGCTCGTCACGACCAGGTCGGCGCGCACGAGCTGGTCGCTCAGCGCCTCGGTGAAGGCGTGGGGGTCGTCGGGCACGATCCCCACCCGGTAGGCGATCGCACCGGCGGCACGCGCCGCGGCGGCGAGGAGGTAGGAGTTGCCGTCGTAGATGGAGTCCTGGCCCAGCGGGGTGCCGGCGTCGCGGAGCTCGGAGCCGGTGGAGATGATCACCACGCGCGGTCGCGGACGGGTCTGCACCGTCGCCCGGCCGACCGCGGCGAGGAGGCCGACGTGGCGGGGGCCCAGCACGGTGCCCTCCTCGAGCAACATGTCGCCCTCGGAGATGTCGTCGCCGATCGGCCGGATGTGGGCCCCGACCGACGGGGCGCGCCCGATGCTCACCTGCGCGATGCCGCGGTCGGTCCACTCGTACGGCACGACGGCGTCGGCGCCACGCGGGACGGGGGCGCCGGTCATGATCTTGACGGCCGAGCCCGGTGAGAGCGCGAGGATCGAGGCCTTGCCGGCGCCGATCTCTCCCACCACCGGCAGGACGACCGGGGAGTCCTCGCTGGCGTCGGCCACGTCCGCCGCGACCACGGCGTAGCCGTCCATCGCGGAGTTGTCGAAGCTGGGCAGCGAGATCGGCGCGACGACGTCCTCCGCGAGCGCCAGCCCGAGGGCCTCCATGAGCGGCTGCGGGAAGGCCGGCAGGGGCTCGATCGAGTCCAGGATGCGCTGGACGTACTCGGGAACCGGCAGCAGGTCGCTCATGCGTCGTCCCCGTCGAGCACGGCGCCCTCGCTGATCCGCTTGGCGGAGTTGCTCTTCAGCGCCACGTCGCCGCGCACGGTGACGCCGTGGCCGAAGGTCCAGTCGCCGGCGATCTCCAGGGAGGTGGCGTCCTTGAGCGACGGCGCGCCGTCGGGAAACCGCTTGTCGAACTCGTCGACCAGCTTGTAGTACTTCTCGTCGAGGTCGATGTACGGAACCCCCTCCGCCACCTGGTCGAGCACGAAGTCCGGACCGATCGTGTAGATGTCGGAGCGCAGGACCAGCAGGT
>JAJPEO010000171.1 GCA_021166815.1 Nocardioides sp. | reverse complement strand
TCTGCGGCTGACTCGTCTGGAGCGGTGGGTGTGCCCCATTAACACCCCCCGGCAAGTTGGGCAAACAACCCAACCCCCCGGGGGCAAGAACCCGGGGGACCGCCCCCCACCAGCGGGCAGGGCGAGGCCCCCGCCCGTGGGGGGGGGGGGGGCCCCCCGGGGTTTGCCCCCGGGGGGGGGGGGGTGCGTCCCCACCCTGGGGCGGGGTGTCTCTGGGCCACCCCCACCGCTCCAGACGAGTCAGCCGCAGACCCGTACACCGGCGGTGGCCCAGCCACCTTCCACGAGACCTGAATGTGGCCCACCCACCGCTCCAGACGAGTCAGCCACAGACCCGTACGCCAGCGGTGGCCCAGCCACCTTCCACGAGACGTGAATGTGGCTCACTCACCGCGCTCCCGGGCGACCAGCCTCAGCGCTGCCAGGCGTGCACGAAATCGCTGAGCCGCTTGAGCTGGTCGGGGTCGGTCGAGGGGATGACGCCGTGGCCGAGGTTGAAGATGTGGCCCTTCGCCGCCCGGCCGGCCTCGAGGACCTCGCGGGCCCGGTCGAGCATGACGTCGGTGGGCGCGAAGACGAGCGTGGGGTCGAGGTTGCCCTGCACCGCCCGGTCGCCGACGAGCGGGATCGCCGACTCCAGGGGCGTACGCCAGTCCACGCCCACGACGTCGGCGCCGGCCTCGCCCATGAGGGAGAGCAGGTTGGACGTGCCGACGCCGAAGTGGATGCGCGGCACCCCCAGCGTCCCGGCGTCGGCGAGGACGCGGGCCGAGTGGGGCATGACCGACGTGCGGTAGTCGGTCGGCGTGAGCGCGCCGGCCCACGAGTCGAAGAGCTGTACGGCACTCGCGCCCGCCTCGACCTGGACGCGGAGATAGGCCGCGGCGATGCCGCCGATCTTGCGCATGAGCGCGTCCCACACGTCGGGGGCGCCGAACATCATGGCCTTGGTCTTGGCGTGCTCCTTGGAGGGCCCGCCCTCCACGAGGTAGGACGCGACCGTGAAGGGCGCCCCGGCGAAGCCGATCAGGGGCGTCGCACCGAGCTCGCCGACGAGGGAGCGCACCGCCTCGGTGATGAACGGGACGTGCTCGGGGGTGAGGTCGGGGATCGCCTCGACGTCGGCCATGGTGCGCACCGGCGAGGCGACCACGGGACCGATCCCGGCCTTGATGTCGAGGTCGACGCCGACGGCCTTCAGGGGCAGCACGATGTCGGAGAAGAAGATCGCCGCGTCCACGCCGTAGCGGCGCACCGGCTGCATCGTGATCTCGTGGACCAGCCCGGGATCCATGCAGGACTCGAGCATGCCGATGCCCTCGCGGACCTTGAGGTACTCCGGGAGGGACCGTCCGGCCTGCCGCATGAACCAGACCGGGGTGTGCGCGGGCTCCTCCCCGCGGGCGGCCTTGAGCAACGGGCTGTCGGAGAGTCCAGGGTGGGTCACGAGACGAATCTTCGCAGGTCAGCGGCGTGGCGGCACATCGCCGACGCGGCAGGCTCGCTTACTGTGGTGGGCATGGTGGCCCGACACGAGACCCACCCGGGCACGGGTGTGGGCGATGGACCCGCGGAGTTCCGCGAGGCCGTGTCGTCGATGCGCGCCGCCGCGCTGCGCCCCGAGGTGTTCTGCGAGGAGATGCCCGCGCCCCAGCGCATCGCCCCCTGGTCGGCCGCGCTGTCGGGCGACGTGACGGTCGACGAGGAGGACCTCGGCACCGGCCGGATCATCCTGCTCCACGACCCGCAGGGCAACGACGCGTGGGACGGAGTCTTCCGCTGCGTGGCTGGTCGTGGCTGGAGGAGGCCCTCGAGGCCCATGGCGCCACCCACCACGCGGCGTCCGGCACCGTCACCTGCGTGACCACCGAGTGCTTCGGCACCATGACCGGCGAGCCCGCCACCGCCCAGCTCGAGGTGCGCGCCTCGTGGACCCCGGACGTCGACGAGGACGGTCGCCTCGACATGGGCCCGCACGTCGAGGCCTGGGGCGAGCTGATGTGCACGGCCGTCGGGCTGCCGCCGGTGCCCGAGGGCGTCACCGCCATCCCGAGCCGCCGCGGGCAGCGCGGCACCTGAACGCATGGCCGACACCTCCGACACCGAGTCTGCGCCAGTCGACGCAGAGGACCCCACGCCCGAAGAGGCGCCCCGACCGCTGCTCACGCTGCGTGACGGGCTCCCCGACGTCGTCGACACCGACGAGGGCCTGCTGGCCGCCTGCGAGGCCCTGGCCGCCGCCGCCGGCCCGATCGGCATCGACGCCGAGCGGGCCTCCGGCTACCGCTACTCCAACCGCGCCTACCTCATCCAGCTGCGCGGGGCCACGGGTGGCACCTGGCTGGTCGACCCGATCCCGCTGACGACGCTGGCCCCGCTGCAGGAGGCGCTGGCCGGCAGCGAGTGGATCCTCCACGCCGCCACCCAGGACCTCCCGTGCCTGCGCGAGGTGGGGCTCACCCCGACGTCGTCGCTGTTCGACACCGAGCTCGCCGGCCGCCTGCTGGGCTACCCCCGCGTCGGCCTGGCCACCCTCGTGGAGACGGTGCTCGGGCAGCGGATGCGCAAGGAGCACTCCGCCGCGGACTGGTCGACGCGCCCGCTGCCGACGCCGTGGCTGGAGTACGCCGCCCTCGACGTCGAGGTGCTGATCGAGCTGCGTGATCACATGGCCGAGGCGCTGCGCGAGGCGGGCAAGGAGGAATGGGCTGCTCAGGAGTTCACCCACCTGCTCGACTTCGAGCCGGCGGTGCGCATCGACGCGTGGCGGCGCACCTCCGGGGTCCACCGCCTGCGCGGACGCCGCGCGCTCGGGGCGGTCAGGGCCCTGTGGGAGGCGCGCGACGCCATCGCCCGCGAGCGTGACGTGACCCCGGGCCGGATCCTGCCCGACTCCGCGATCGTCGCGGCCGCCACGGCCATGCCCTCCGGTCGCCGAGCCCTGCTGGCCACCGACGGCTTCCACGGCCGCGGGGCCTCGCGCTACGCCGCCACCTGGGTCGAGGCGATCGAGACGGTGCGCGAGATGGACGAGTCCGAGCTGCCCGTCAAGAACCTCCGCAGCGACGGCCCGCCCCACCCCCGGACGTGGATCGACCGCGACCCCGTCGCCGACCGGCGCTTCAAGGCCGCCCGCGAGGCGATGGCCAACCTGGGCGAGCTGCACCACGTGCCCGTGGAGAACCTCCTCAGCCCCGAGGCCGTACGCCGCCTCATGTGGAAGCCGCCCGCCACACGCGAGCCCGCCGAGCTCGTCGCCGCCGTGCGCACCCAGCTGTCCGGCTACGGCGCCCGCGACTGGCAGCTCGACGTGGTCGCCGGAGCGCTCACCGGAGCGATCCTGGCCGGCGGCGACTGACCTCGGTCCTGCTACTCCTGGGCTTCCTCGGGCGAGAGGACCGTACGGGAGGCAGCGTCGATCTCCTCCAGCGCCACCTCGAGGTCGAGCGTCCCGGGACTGGTGACCAGCTGCTCCAGCAGCGGCGTCAGCACGTCGAGGAGCCGGTCGCGGTCCTCGATGAACGGGGGGACCTCCATGTAGCGGATGCTCGCGTTGAACACCCCGGCGTGCTCCGGCTGCTGGCGCTCGTCGAGGAACGCCGGGGACGCGGCGACATGGGTGTTGGCCGGCACGATGTAGCCGGTGCGGGTGACGGTCTCGACGGCCGCGTCGGAGACGGCATAGGCGATGAAGTCGGCGGCGTCGCCGACGACCTCGGACTCGGCGGAGATGCACAGGCCGGAGACGTCGCCCACGGTGGCCTGGCCGTCGATGGCGGGCATCGCGGTGACGTCGAAGGACAGCCCCGGGGTGGCGCGCAGCTCCGGCACGAGGTTGCGGTGCCCGGCCATCATGGCCAGCCGGCCGTTCTTGAACAGCTCCAGCGGGGTGGACCTGCGCAGCTGCGCGGGGGTCGGCGTCAGGGTCGGGTCGCGGAGCACCTCGAGCGCCTGGCTGAGCGCCTCGCGGCTGTCGTCCTCGGAGAAGGTGGTGGTCGTCGGCTGCACGTCGTCGTCGAAGACGTCGCCGCCCGCGGACTGGACGAAGGGCGCGAGCCCCTCCAGCGTCGGGTCGATCCAGACGCCACGGACGTTGCCACGCCTCGAGGCGAACTCGGCCGCGGCCGCGAACTCGGAAAACCGCCACCGGTCGACCCGCTGGGGCACGGTGACACCGCGGCGCTCCATGCGGTCGAAGTCGATGATGGCGTCGTTGTAGTAGAGGACCATCGGCGAGACCGAGTACGCCATGCACTGCAGCTCGTCGCCATAGGCGAAGGCGTCGACGGCACCGCGGGCATAGCGGTCGCCGAAGTCCACGCCGCGCTCGTCGAGGAGCAGGCTGACCGGGCGCAGGGCCTCGGCGTCGATGAGCTGGCCGAGGTCGATCCGGGAGGTGAGGAAGACGTCGGGGGCCTTGCCTGCGGTGATCTCGCGCAGCGCGGTCTCGTGGTCGGGCCAGGTGACGAGCTCGACCTGGCGTGTGGTGGTGGAGGCGTTGAAGGACTCGACCACGCTGCGCATGGCGTCGACCTCCTTGGCCGTGCCATAGGCCCCGAAGGTGACCACGCGCGGCTTCTCCGGCGTCGACGTCGTGGTCGGCTTCGGTGTCGGCGTCGGCTCCGGGCGGGCCTCCTGCGTGCAGGCGACGCTCGTCAGGACGAGCGCGGACGCGCCGAGAGCCAGGACCACCCGTCGAAGAAGCACGCCAAGACCCTAGCGGGGGGCCCCACGCAGAGCGAAGGCGAAACAGTCCCTATTGACGCAGATCACGTACGGCTTCGAGCACGCTGTGGAACGTGGCCTCGTCGAGGGCGGCGCCCTCCCGCCGTACGGCGTCCCGGGCGAGCCGGAGCACGCGGTCGAGGCGGACCTCGCTGGGGCGCCGCTGCGGGTCCCAGGCGCCGGCGCCGATGTCCATCCAGTAGCGGCCGTAGCGCGCCTCGTCAGCAGCGTCGCGGTCGTGGTCCTGGCTGCTGAGCATCAGGCCGAGCCAGTGGTCGCCGTCGGTGTCGAGCAGCAGCACCGGGCGGTCCTTGCCCCGGTCGGGGTCGTCCTCGTACGGCACCCACGCCCAGACGATCTCGCCCGGGTCGGGCTCGCCGTCGGCCTCCGGAAGGTAACGACCGACCGCAGGCTCGTACACCTCAGGTGCGGAGCGGCCGGTGAGCAGAGCCGTGATCCGACGACGCCAGTTCATGGGGCCGAGGGTACTGACGAGTGCGCCGGACCGGGAGCGCCTCACGGCGCGTGGCCGCTCGTAGCGGCTTATTTTGGGACCCGGGGCTGCCACAGCCCGACGCACTCGACTCCAGAAGTGTAGGAGGTCAGGCCAGCGCGTGGCGCATTTCGAGGTGCCCGGCCGCCTCGAGCTGCTCGGCCAGTCCGAGCAGGCGTGCGACCTCGGCCGGCTCCCGCTCGAGCGCCGCGCGCCCGGTCGCGACGATGCGGGCGAACGCGGAGGCCCGCAGCAGCGTCACCGCGAAGTCGCCCCCCGCGATGCCGCGCAGCACCTCGTCCACCATCGCCCGCAGCTCGTCGGGGCCCGGCGGGTCCGCGACGCCGGCGACCACGCGGGCGACCTGGGCCCGCGCCTGGCCAGCCTCGTACTCGACGGCCACCAGCTCGGGGGTCGCGTGCACCCACGACCGCAGCAGGTAGAGGCGCCACAGGCACCCGGCCAGCGTGTCGGCCGGCGCGCCGGACCACACCTCCGCCAGCGTCTCCAGGCCCTCGCTCTCGGCCAGCCCGACCACGCGCTCGGCGAGCCCCGCGTCCGCCTCGTCGCGGGCCCCGCGCACCAGCAGCGTCGCCGCCAGGTCACCTGCCTCCCGCACTGCCGCCGGGTCGACCCCGCCCCCGATCTCGGCGAAGAAGGCGTCCCCGGGGGTCCGGGGGCGGTGGTGCGGGCGGTCGGCCAGCGCTCCAGCCTACGACCGGGGCCGGAGCTTCCGGTCGCTGGTGGAGGCGCGAGGAGCCCCAGCGTCCCCTCGCTGGTTGAGGTGCGAGGAGCCCCAGCGACCAATCGCTGGTTGAGGTGCGAGGAGCGCCAGCGACGGGCCTCGAAACCCGCGCCTCAGTCACCGAGCGG
>JAJPEO010000123.1 GCA_021166815.1 Nocardioides sp. | reverse complement strand
CGCGCGGCCCGGCAGGTGCTGGCCGCACGCTGACGTGACAGGGCCCCGGCAGTCACTGACTGCCGGGGCCCTGTCTTGCTCGTGCGCGTCAGACGAGGACCTGGACCTCCGCGACCGAGCCCGTCGCCGCCACCACGCGGGTGTCGACCGGGTCGGCCTTCGGCGCCAGGGTCCGCAGGGTCCACTCGCCGTTGCCGGCGAAGAACCGGAAGTGGCCCGTCGCCGAGGTCGGCACCTCGGCGGTGAACTCGCCCGAGCCGTCAAGGAGCCGTACGTAGGCGTTGCCGACCGGCTCACTCTGCCCCTGGGACAGGGCGCGCAGCACCTGGCCCTGGATCACGGCCTCCTTGGTGGTGTTGATGCCCTCGACGGACAGCCCGCCCGCGACCGCGCCGCACATCAGAGCTCACCCGGCTCGTCGCCGAGGGCCACCGGGACGCCGACCAGGGAGCCGTACTCGGTCCACGAGCCGTCGTAGTTCTTGACGTTCTGGTGGCCCAGCAGCTCCTTGAGGACGAACCACGTGTGCGACGAGCGCTCGCCGATGCGGCACAGCGCGATGGTGTCCT
Source organism: Nocardioides sp. (assembly GCA_021166815.1). Lineage (GTDB taxonomy): Bacteria > Actinomycetota > Actinomycetes > Propionibacteriales > Nocardioidaceae > Nocardioides. The sequence continues at coordinate 2,021 of JAJPEO010000123.1, read as the reverse complement.
TGTCGTCCTGCAGGCCGGCCGCGCCGTAGATCTCGCGCAGCTCCTCGTCGGACTTGAACGTGCCGTCGTCGTTGGCCGCCTTGCTCCACGGCACGTTGATCGACGTGGGGATGTGGCCCGCGCGCTGCGACTGCTCCTGCGGCAGGTGGGCCGGGGCCAGCAGGCGCCCGGCGTACTCGTCGGGGCTGCGCACGTCGACCAGGTTCTGCACGCCGATCGCCTCGACGACCTCGTCGCGGAACGCGCGGATCGAGTGGTCCTGCTCGGTCGCGGTGTACGAGGTCCGCTCGCGCTGGGGCAGCTCGGCGGTCAGCTCGCGCGAGTCCAGCTCCCACTTCTTGCGGCCGCCGTCGAGCAGGCGGACGTCGGAGTGGCCGTAGAGCTTGAAGTACCAGTAGGCGTAGGCGGCGAACCAGTTGTTGTTGCCGCCGTAGAGCACGACCGTGTCGTCGTTGCTCACGCCGCGCTCGGACAGCAGCGCCTCGAACTGCTCCTTGTTGACGAAGTCACGACGGACCTGGTCCTGCAGGTCGGTCGTCCAGTCGAGCTTGATCGCGCCACGGATGTGGCCCTTGTCGTAGGCGGTGGTGTCCTCGTCGACCTCGATCAGGACGATGCCGTCGGTGTCGAGGTTGTCCTCGACCCACTGGGCGGTGACGAGAGTGTTCTCGCGGCTCATGGTGTGTGTCTCCTTGGGTGGGTGAATTCGGTGGTTGAGGTGCGCGGAGCGCAGCGCGCCACTCGCTGGTGGAGGTGCGAGGAGCGCTGCGCGCCACTCGCTGGTTGAGGTGCCACTCGCTGGTTGAGGTGCGAAGGCGCGCAGCGCCTGAGCCTCGAAACCCAGCGACGATCAGTGGAAGGCGAACTGGCGGGCGAGGAGGTAGACCTCGCACCCGAGGCAGAAGCGGAACAGCGCGTTGAGCAGCGCCGCGGTGAGCGCCGCCCCGACGGCGACCTGGGCGAGCACGGTCGCGCCGAGCACGAAGCCGGTCAGCCCGACGAGCGCGAAGCCGAGGCCGACCGCCTGGGCGAAGCGCGGCGGCTCCGGGGCCTCCCACTCGTCGGTGGGCGCCAGGCGGGGTCGTACGACCGTCCTGAACAGCCACGCGATCGGCGTGGCCTGCACGCCCCTGATCGCCCCGAGGGCGAACAGCACCGTCTGGACCGCGAGCAGCGCGACCGCGACGGGCGGCGAGGTGAGGAGCACCGCGGCGAGGACGACGGCGGTCAGCGCCGCCGTGAACTGCGGGCCGCGGGGGTCGACGGCGCCTTCGGGACGGGCCCCGACGGCGAGGTCGGACGTACGAATGCTGGTGGTGGACATGACTCTCCTGCGATGTGGGTGATCGGCCGACAGGCACAGGTCACCGGGCGCAGGACAGTCGCCCGCTCAGCACGCGGGGACGACGATGTTCCTGATCGGGCGGTGACCCGTCAGGACATTCGACACAGCGCCGAGCGCACGCGGCAGTGATCCACTGCGCGGCGCTTGGTCAGCATGGTCGAGGACATGCCGAGGACCATAGGCGGGATCCCGTCGCCGCGCTCGGTTTGTCTCACGATGCGAGCCACCGTTCCACCATTCGAGATCACTCGCCGATGGCCGCGGCGACCGCGGTGAGCACCTGCTCCTTGCGCGGCGCCCCGCTGGCCCGCGACACCTCGCGGCCCTCGGCGTCGAGCACGAGCGTGGTCGGGGTGCGCAGGACCTTGAAGGCCCGCGTCGCCTCGAGGTGGTGCTCGGCGTCGACCTCGACGTGGGCCACGCCCGGCACGCTGGCCGCGACCTCGTCCAGCACGCGGCGCGTCACCCGGCAGGGCGCGCAGAAGGCGCTGGAGAACTGCAGCAGCGTCACCCGCTCGCCCAGCTCGGCTCCCGCCTCCGCGACCAGGGACGCGGCAGGGTGCGCCTCGGCCGCCACCGGCGGGGCGTCGGCGCCCTTGACCTCGTGGGTGCCGGCGAAGCGGCCGTCGGTGGCGGCACGCCACAGGCCGAACGCCACGGCCAGCGCGACCGCGAC